>DATNQL010000409.1:0-18645 GCA_036704025.1 Stenomitos sp. | reverse complement strand
GTGTCACCTTAAAGCTAGAGAGATATTTGAGCGGAATCATTTGCGGAAATGCCTTGAGTATGCCCTTCACACGGCTGGTTATCAGGTAGAGGTAGTTACGGGCTACAAGGTTAGCCAGAAGGAACTAGAAGCCGCACAGGAGGCAGTACAGCTTAGGAAGAGTCAGGAGATATTCAAGGCTCAACCGTTGACAGAAGATGAAGCGAATAAGAAAGCGCGGAGATTTGACGCAACCCAGCAAGACAAAACGGAGGTTACTCGCCATCGTTTAGTTTCACGGTTACCAGGGATAGAGAACAAAACTCAAACTGTATCCAGAGTTGTCACGTTACCACAAACCTCTGTAGATGAAATTAAGAGCGGTAGAGTCTCTCTAGAAACCGCGCAAAAACTCGGTATCCCGACGCCTGAAACGCCTTCCACGCAGTCGGTTGAGGTGGGACACCTTCCGCTTAATTTCTCTATAAACCAGGAGTTGCGTGTCCCAGTCCCAGAGGGGGGTGAAGTCGAAGTCGTGATAACAGAGACAAAGCCTATCTTTGACCCTGAGTTTATTCGTAAAGTGAAGTACAAAAATCGAGCGTGGCTCTCTCAGGTGGAGACACATTTCTTGTTAGAGCATCCTGAGATTGCCAAGCTGTTGCAACAGCGTAGGTGGTATAAGAAGCTTCAAGTATTCTCTGACCCTAACGAGCCAGATTGTGTCAAGCGCCTGAATCTCACAACCTACAAAAGCGACTGGCTCAAAGTTCACACTTTGTTAGAGATGGGGATCGAGTTCTTTTTAAACCCAGAATCACGATGGACTCAGGATAGCCCTGAAGCTGTGGAGTTTTGGGAAAAGGGCAAGGATACTCGAAGGGCTAGGTACATCGGTACTACTGTAGGGGATAGCAACCCCTGTGAATATCTTGGGCGGGTACTCAACAAGCTCGACATCAAGCGGAAGTGCGATCGAGTCAAAAACGACGCTGGGGAGAAAATTCGAGTTTATCGAGTCGATGCTGATTACCTTTCAAGTCCCATGCGTTCAGCCGTTTACGAGTGCATCAAGCAACGGGTTGAATCAGTCGTTCAAACTGATTCCCTCGTTCTCAATTGGCATGTTATAGCTGACAATACTTGGGCAAATCAAACCGTGCAAAAACTCGACATCCCGACGCCTGAAACACCCTCCACGCAGGCGATTGAGCTGGGACACCTTCCGCCTAATTTCTCTATAAACCAGGGGCAAGGTGTCCCAGCTTCAGAGAGGGGTGAGTTGACCAACCAACCCACGTTTGAACAACTTGTAGAGGCATTGCCGTTTGTTGAGACACAGGAAGATTTGGCAACTGTTACCCAGCATTACCAAAGGTCTGATGTTGAGGATGCGATCGCGCTGCATCCCAATCCGCTACGTCAGCAATTAGATGCTTGGTTCTACGAGCAACTGGCACAGTCGCAAGAGGTGGATCAAGAGAATCCGATGGATTCTCTGATTAAGATCTTTGATTCCTGCCAGAGCGAGTTGGATTTTGTAGAGGTTAGTAAATTTTGTGAGATTTCTGAGGGGCAGACGCCAGCCGAAAAAGAGGAGTTGATCGAATCTGCAATTCTCTATAGTCCCAAGCCGTTGAAGTTGAAGCTCCAGAAGTGGTGGGATTGTGCTTTGCACCAAATTAGGGATTTCTGGCGCGATCTTCAGCGTCAGGAGCTGAGCGTACTGGGTCAGGAGGGACGACCGACCTAAGTCCGGATCTATTGCACCTGCAATAGATCGGATTTTCCGCTCAGATTGGCTCACTTGCAAGCGCCAATCGATACATTGATGGCGATACAAATGCCTGAATCGCGCTCATACAGAGCGATTGAATGTAGCGAATGTAGAAAATCAAAATCCCCCGTTAGATTCGTGGGGGGCAGTTGCAACCACACTGTACAGTATTTATTTTTAGTATAGAAATGTAGTTTTTATGCCCCCAAAATGCCTTCAGATTCCCTGTCAGCGAAGCAATTGAAAGTCATCGTCTTCCTGGCGAGTGGGGATAGCATTGATCAGGCGGCTCTGAAGGCAGGCTGCAACGAAAAAACAATCGATGGCTGGCTCAAACTTCCAGAATTTAAACAAGCCTTACGGAATGCCATCTCAGAGATTTATGAAACTGCAATTGCGGAATCCGTTCGTCACAGTACCTCTGCTATCAAGGTTTTGGCGAAAATCATTAATGATGAAGAGGCTCCGAATCGCGATAGAATTGCTGCTGCCCGTGAGCTTTTAGCGAATGCCAGTAAATGGCGAGACTGGCAATTAGAAGAGAGGATATCGAGGCTTGAGGAGTTGATGAATGAGTCGGCTGGAAAACCGGATTAAGAGGCTTGAGCAACGTCTCGAAAGGCGATATCAAGAGAATCAACAAGGGTATGATTTATCCTTCATTCCTGATAGATGGGAAGATTTTGCGCGATTAACAACAATTCGCAGCGGCAATAAATTAATTCCGTTCAATCCTTTCGAGTATCAAATTGCTCTGTCAAATTTGATTGATCGGCGGTCGGTAGTCATTGTGAAAAGCCGACAGCTCGGTATCACGGAAGCCATTGCCAGTAAATTCCTTCACAAGGCTTGCCTCAATCCTGGGTATGCAGCGGTAGTCCTGAGCAAAAGCCAGGTGGATACGTCGAATATCGCTCGTAGGGTGAGGAGGATGGTCGATAGTTTAGGCGTCGCACTCGAAACTGATAGTCTCACCGATATCCAGATTCATGGAGGTGGTCGGTTGATTTTCCGGAATTCCACTCCCAATGGTTGCCGGGGCTTAGAGTCGATTAGCGATATTCTGTATGACGAGGCTGGATTTGTGGAGGGAATCGATAGAATTTTCGATGCCGCCAGTCCGTCTCAGGAGATGGTAGGGGATGAGGCTCGTGCGCTCGTACTGAGTACCCCCGCTGGTAAATCCGGCTGGTACTGGGAGATGTTAGCAGGTGGCAATGATGGTCGCGATGTTGAAGCTATTTGCAATCAGGTCAAAGCTGGGGTGATTCCTCCGTGCCAACAGTGGGCCGACGAGTCCGGATGGAGTAAGTTTATTGTGCACTGGAAGGCTCATCCAATCTATTCTCAAATCCCCAATTATTTAGAGGGAATCCAGAAAAAGAAAAAATTGTCCTGGTCCACTATCGAGCAAGAATATAATCTCAGTTTTCAGGAATCAGAAAGAAATGTTTTTTCTTCGGATTTGGTTCGGAATTGCGCTGTCGGCTCCTACTCTTTGCCATCCAAAGATGAAGCCTATTACATGGGGATCGATACCAGCAATCAAGGTGAGGATTACACGGTAGCTGTTGTCATCAAAATCAATGATGATGGGGTCAAAGAAGTTAAGTTCATGTACCGCGAGCGCAAGCGTACAATGGATTACCACATTGAGAAAATATCAGAAATCATTAAGAATTACCGACCGAGAAAGATTGCTGTTGAGGTCACGGGTGGCACTGGGCAAGTGTATCTAGAAAAGCTCTCTAGCCAGCACAAGGGGCGTGATTTCGAGGCAGTCAAGACAACGGCCACCAGCAAACCCGTCCTCATTGATAGGCTGTTATTGGAATTAGAGCGAATTGCTATTTTATTCCCTAGAGAATGTCCAATCTTTGATGAATTACTAGCCTACAGTCGGTCGCCGGATGGAAGATTGTCGGCTCCTTCTAAGGCTTATGATGATTGTGTAATGGCGCTAGCTTTCGCCCTTTCAGTATGCCCAGAAAAGCGACACAAAATAGCGTTTGCCTCCCTACCTACTAGATAGAGATAAAAAAAATACCCCTCCAGAAATTTGTTCTGAAGGGGTACTCAGGACGGGGGTCAACTGAGTTTTTAAAAAGTACCTTATCTCAAAATCGAATCGAGATGGCTATCAGTTCGATAGCGTTCCACCAAGGCTAAGGTAGTGGGTTAGGCGGTGATTTCAGATAAATCATGTTCTGAAATCGATACCAGTAATTGGGTTTTATTCATCTGGCGGTATTTAGGAATCTCCAACTTGGAAGCGATATTTTTTAGTTCGCTGGCTTTTGTCTCATCCAGCCATGTCGATACTTGATGGAGAGCTTGCCAACAAATCACTGTATTAGCCAAGCGATTATTCAGAGGTTTAATCTTGGATTGAGGGGGGTTTTCAATCGGTAGAGATGTCTCTTGAATTTCTGGCTCTGATTGAGTCTCTGTTATTTCTCGTCGAATTTGATTAAGAATCCATTGCTCCCAACTTGGTGGCTTGGGTGCTACGTGAAGCTTGAAGATAGATTCAATGGGTGGAGGCGTAATCAATACATCGTTGGTGTTTTCCTCCTGAATTCTGCATTTTTCGTAAGGTTTAAAGGGAGGCAGTAAAGGAATTGTGTGTGTCTCTTTTGTCTGGTGTTGCTCTTTAAAATTGAGAGCAATGAATCCAGCCATGAAAGGTAAATATCCAAAGATTGCTGCCTTTGTTGCAGTTAGCAGTACTGGTACTAGAAGAGCAAGTAAAGAGGAAATTGCCGAGGCTAAGGCAGCGGTAATCCCTAATCCGAGAATGGAAATCAATCCAATTGCAGCGGGTTTCTGCGCTAAGTGAATAGCGTTAAAAAATGCTTTGGCGGCGTTCATTTTTTAGCTTTTTAAAGTCTGTTTTTGGCAAGAATGTGTAGCGGTTTTCTTGCTGTGTAACTTTATTGTAACATAAATTATCGAAAATATGTAGCTTGTTGCAACAGTGGAATAGAGCAGATTGGATTAAGGAGGTTTCAGGGGTTGCAGCCCATTACACATCCAGGTCTAACTCAAAAGATTCTTCTTCTTCCATCCATTGCTGAGATGATGTCCTTGGTACACCAGGAGCTTTTTGATGATGCTGATTAACTTGATGGGGCAGATTGGCTTGACCGATAAAATAACTATTAACAATGTAATAAAGCATTTCCGGAAAGCTCATTTCAAGACGCTCCGCTTCCCTACGAATCTTTTGAGCAATCTCTTTTTTGAGCCGTAGCTTTTCACTTCCATCTGACAATTCCATCTTATACTTCCACCTTCCGTCCCATTTGGTGTGCCACCAACAGCAACCCCCTCACATTGGCTTCCATCGGAGACTCATGTACTCTAAACCCAATCTTGGTCAAGGATTGACCAAACCCTGGTAACAAACAACCTCCTCCAATACACCACACCTGATCCCCTTGCTCATAAGCATCTTTAGCTCTACCCACTGTTTTTCTCAGATAATTCTCAAACCACTCGCTTAAACATTTTTTGTAGATTGACTTAAACGATTGCTTGCGCCCATAACAAAATGTGCCATTCTCCAGTCCTAACCGAATTAGATACTTGTCTGCGGGTAAGCCATCGTTTATCGCCTTCATCTCTTTAGATATAAGCTCTATTAAGTGTTCCACCCCACAAGGAAAAGGCTCATGTATCTCACGCTTGCCCTGACTATATCGGCTAAATAAGGTAGTTCCCGTCCCAAAATCTAATAACGTCAGTTTGCTGGGAAGCGGAGTTCCTACCAACGCTCCCATTCCCTCCGGCAACACCTTGACGACATTCACACATACCTTTGATGCATAACCGCTCAAAATACATTCATGCTCTCCCGACAAGGCTTCTATCAACTTCTGTTTGAGATTGTCACAGTCGTGTATCGAGGCCGCTATTTGTAATCGCCATTCTTTTCGATGGGGTAAGTGGGCTAGTGCCCCCAACAACATGGGCAAGGCATATTGTATTTTCGAGGCCGCATCGTCCACGTTACGGGAATAGTATCTTCCAGTCCGGCGTGCCGAATCTCCTACGGTGAATTCCCGCTCTCCTATCCGTACACGTCCTGGTACCGATTCCATCTTCTCTTCGCTCAGATAAGATGGAACTACAATGAGAGGATGTTCTTCCAGCAAAAGCTTATAGTTTCCGAACCCATTGTCAATCCCGCCGACAAAATGCAACTGATTCTTATGCGGTTTGGCTGACTTCATAAGTATAAATGCTTAATTTTCCCCGATAGACCTATTTATCTCCTATATAGGTCTCATTTATACCCCAAGAGCTGAGCCAGCACAAGACACATTTAGACCCTAAATAGGTCTGTTTTAGTACCTATTTCACCTTTGGTGCTAGAGCGCATTCAATTTCTTTTCTGATAATGGCTATAACTCAGAAAACTTCAATCGTTGTTGAACTCGACTTCTGACAAGAACTGTGTCAAAAACGGTCGGACACTGTTGGCGAATGTAAACTTCTACACATTGCGCCAACAGTATCGACGGCTACTCACGCCCCCTGTTCAAGTGTGGAGTTAACCAGTGGCTGACCCTGCGACAACAATCCGCGTTTAGTGTCGTACTCAATGGGTGAGTGACTCCCCCAAGTCGAAGCTGTATGCACAGTAAACAGTTCCGGTGTCTGTGTTGGCACCAAAGCCACAGGTATTTTTTCTCCCGACGCGGTTGCTACTAGGCTGTGTGTCGGATTGAAGCTAAGAAGTGTTTCTTCCGTGTTGCTGTGCTTCCCGGTTACAAGGGAGGAAGGAGTTATGGAAGGCTTTGGCTTTTTGGGTTGGGCCTTTTTTGGATTAGTGGCTTTAATGGTCTTCGGTTTTGGAGGGCGGCACTGTTCACAGTACAGTGGTCTAGAGCCGAAAGTTTCTCGCACTGTGGGTGCAGAGCATTGTTTGCAGATGAACTTGAAGATGCGGGCGTGAATGAGTCTGGAGTGAGCTTGTACAGTGTACTCTCGAACAAAAACGTATTTACTAGTCATTGCATGAACACACAATTCGATGATGTAAAAGCAGCCAACCACTATCAATGAGTGGGTTTTAACTAGGCTTATGGTAGATCGCCTTTGATTAAATACCTTACGACGGAGAATGCTCCTGCCCAATGACTAGACAGTTCCAACTCCAACCCCCGCCTGACGACTTACGCACGCCCTTGGTGCAGTTAAAAGACCACTACGTGCAGCAGATAGAGGAGTACTTAACTATGTTGGCACTCGCTAAGGATAAGTTGGCCCATGTCGAAGCCCTGTTGGAAGGATGGTCAAGCGTTGAAGAACTACCACACCAGAACCAACTAACTCCAATCCCGACAGCATCTAGCACGGCTATCCCAGACAGCCTGGAGAGCGATTCGGGTGATGTTCGAGACAAAGATAGCTCCCTCATGGGAGGCAATGGTAATGCCAGTGGTGCCGTCAAAGAGAATGCGGTTCTTCCTCATCAGGAGAATGGCGCATCTTCCCACACTTCAATAGAAGAGCCGTTTTCTCCAACACTGTTAGAGCGCTTTATTGATACTCTCGATACCTCCACCCGTACCCTGCTGAGTTTCTGTGTTGACTCAAGGGGGATTGAAATAACTGACACCGCTAGTGGTGGTAAGACTTTATCCTTGGAGTGTCCCAACGACGCTGTGTTTCGCCGTCTCAAGCCAAAGTTACCGCGTCTAGTTTTCAAGTGGAATCAGGCCGTTGATTCAAACAGCATTGTTGTAATTTCAATGGCTAAAAACCCTTTTAACCATAAGGGGTTGTCCTGGTCAAAAGAAGATTTAGCTCAACTTTCCTCAAAGGTAGATAAGGTAGTTGAAGTCAATGGGGTGGCTTATACCCAACTGACAAACAATGACCGCTCCTGGTTGGTCATGGTCCCCCAATCGGTACTGACACCCCATGTCGAAATGCTTCCCCCTTATCAAGGGATGAATCGAATGGAGGCACTCTCACTCCTGTTAACAGAACACTCTGGCACGGTGTTACACCTTGGCTTTATTGTGCGTTCTCTTTACGGGGAATTAGAACCCTCACTGTTCAAAGTGCTCAAGACCCGTGTGGGGAGTAGCTTGACACAGGGCGTGGAACAACGGTTGTGGGCGAGAGTAACTGACGAACCTGGTTGTTACACTCTTGATTTGAAGTTGATAGAACCAGAGTAACCCCCACCAGCTATTCGGTCGGGTTCTGGTGGTGAGTAAACGGCTCGTTTGTTGCTGAATCCCCCAATTATTGTTTCCATTAGCCGCCGTGTTGTTGGCAAAAATGGTATTTTGCACCGTGACGGGTGAATCATTCGCGGCTACTCCACCGCCAACCCATCCGGCCCAATTGTTGGCAATGGTCGTGTTGATGATGTTCGTGGGACCGTAGAGTGCCATCGCTCCACCATTACCGCTATAGTCTGTAGCCGTTGCCTTGTTGCCAGAGAAGGTACTGTTAGTAATCGTGGTGGGTGCATCCATCATCTCAAAGATGCCGCCATTGAGTGGTTAATGCTCTTATTCGTCCTCATCATTCCAATCGTCGTCTTCCTCCCAATACTGTGAAGGCGCTTCACCATATTTTTTCAGAATCTTTGGCTTTTTGATTTTGGCATTAGGCGGCTGAATTTCTTCTAGTTGCACGTCAAATTCCCAGTTATCACCAAAATCAAAGAGAAATATCATCTTGTCGCCCGGTTGCAGTGGCAATTCACCCACACAGACTTCTGTTGTTGAAGGAGATTCTTCGCAGTAGGGATGACTTATCTGTCCGCTACGACCAAATCGGTCTTTGTAACGAAATTCGTACAAATGGTCGCTGTCAAAGTCAAAGGCATCCAGGATACTATCGCTTAAGCAATCTAATTCCAGTTTGGCGGGGATGGCGATGCGCCGCCAAGCTTTGGCGAGGGACACTTTAAAGACATAAATTCCCTCGGTGAACTCGCTGCTGCTAGTAAAAACTAAGTTATTTTCCCATTCGGGAAAGAAGGGTTTGAAATGGGTTTGTAATTCTCCGAAAGCCACATTGACATTACCCTGAGATTCCCATACAAAGCCTTTTTTCGCATAAATTGTAAACAACAGCCGCAGCATGGCATCGCCAAATGGCAAGCGTTGTAAACGGGTAATGCGCCAGCCTTTTCCGGCTTCGGGTTTTCCCGATTGTACGGATAGGAAGCCGAATAAATCGAGAAGGGCGATGTTGTGAATTCCTGGATAATAGGAGAGGTTGTTTTGGTCGGTATATTTGGCAATCTTTAAGCCTTTGTCAGGAATTCTTGCCCAAAAGTGCAAGCATTTCAACAGGTTCCCTGTTGGGTCGTATCGTTCTCCTAAGATTTCTTCATTCCCAAAAATTATCCAAGCTTCTAGGAGAGTGAAATAGCGTTCGGTGGGGTTGAGTTTTGTCCAAGATTGTAGTATAGTTTCGTCTAAAACCAGGGTTTGTTTTTTCCCAAGTTGCTTGACTTGAGATAGCCCAGAGGCGCGTAATAACAAATAGAGTCCGTTGATGTAGGGGTAGGACTTTTGTTGAGGGCGTTTGAGATTGGTTTCGATGGGATGACTCAGACGGGAGTTGAGTTCGGGTAGGGATTTGAGGGGAAAGAGGTTGTGAATTCCACTAACTTGTGTGCCGTTGGGGTGCAGGAAGTCTAGCAGGGTTTGAAAGTCACGCAGAATGGTGCCAGGGCTATTTTCATCAATGGCAAGTTGCTGAAGTAGCTGTTGGTATTCCTCGGTTAGGGGAGGAATGGATGGGGCGAGAACCTGGGAGTAAAGCTGTGAGAATAGGTCTTGCATAACCCTGATTCAATGCGTGATGGTTAACAGCTAGCGCAGATCGCATTTCACTAGCTTTTACCTTTTTTGCGTTTCTCCAACGCATCGAGCTGATCGCGAATTAGGGTACGGATTTTCTGGGTAATGGTGAGTTCTTGCCAAGCTGTATCGTCTCGAACGTTTTCAATACGCTCACGTAACTCTCCCAGATCTATTGAAATTCTGTCCCGTTTTTTGTTCTCAGCCATGCCACCAATTTACCCTCTTTGCTAATCGTTTAGGGTATTGTCACCAGATTTTATATCTGGGTTTAAATGGGTGACATTAATGCTATCCTAACAAGTATCAGCCTAAAAACGCCTACCGCTTCCTTTTCAAGGGAGATTCCACAGCTTCCAATTTCACTGAATCGCCAGCAAGCACTGCGATGGCATAATGCTCAGTGTAGTTGGTTCAAAAGCTCGAAACAGTAGGAAGAAGGCACGGGTCGGGATTCGGGTCGGCGCGGCGATGTACATTTAAGTATCAATTAGAACGTTCCTGTTTCGGTCTCAGTTCGTGACACAATAGTTTCTTAGAAAAGATATAGATTAACAGGAATTTTGTACTAAATTACCCCGTCGTGCCTCGCCAGTGGAGCTTGGGCTATTAATGAAGTCTCACCCCACAAGAAGAAGGAAGATGGGGTTAATTAATCTCTAATTGTGTGCGTAAAGCAACGTTACCACACACGAGTCTCCTCCCCCATCAATGACGCATAATCCCCCCTCTCATCACCGCCTTAACCTCTCTCTTGATGCGAAAATTGGGTCATCCTTTGACCTTAACCTTGTCCCGGATGTGTTATCACAACTGCTGGCTGACTCTAGAAGTGAAAATACCCGTCAAGCCTATGAAAAAGATGTCGTTTTATTTTTCAAGTGGGCGACGGGTAATAAGCCTACACCGGACATCGTGTTGGAGTTCCTCCACCTCGAAAAGTCAGATGCGGTGACTTTGGTATTGAGATACAAGGCTTATTTGATGAGAAAAGGACTGGCAGAAGCGACGGTGAACAGACGCCTTGCTGCCCTCAAAAGCCTCGTGGCGATGGGTCGAAAAATGGGGCATTGCGTCTATAGTCTGGAAGACATTAAAGCGGAGAAGGTTCAGAAATATCGCGATACCACGGGTATCAGTCCAGAAGACTTTAAACGGGTATTAGAAATCCCCGATCGCGACACATTACAAGGTAAAAGAGATTATGCTCTGTTGCGGCTGCTCTGGGGGAATGCGCTCAGACGAAACGAGGTTAGTCAGCTCAATATCGGGGATTTTAACGAGAGCGCGAGAACTCTTTTAATTAGAGGTAAAGGGAAAGGAAGTCAAACTGAAGCCATTGATTTGAGTCGAGCGACTACAGATGCGATCTCCATTTGGTTAGAAGCCTCTCATGAAGGCAGACCAAATGATGCCCCGCTATTCATTGCCCTAGACTTTTGCAATTATGGGCATCGACTCACGGGAGAGAGCATCCGTCGAACCGTCGTTGGAGCATGTATTGCAGCAGGAATCAACAAGCGGATGTCACCTCACCGGATAAGGCATAGCGCTATCACGGCGGCTTTAGATGCCACGGATGGAAATGTGCGAAAGGTGCAAAAATTGAGCCGACACGCCAATTTGGAAACCTTAATGGTTTACGATGACAACCGGGAGAAAGCTCAATTAGAGATTACTGAACTACTGGATGATTTGATCTAAAAAGACCAATCGACTTTGACAGAACAGCAAAATTTGCCTTGGGCAAGAGCGTTAATAAAAGGATTAAGGTTATGAACAGGGTGTATCGCCATCACCAATGGATAAAGTTTTGCCTAATAGTGGCGGCAATATTCTTAATCATAGCCTTGACTCATTCGACTAACTGGGCGGCTTTGCCTCATTCGGCTGTAAAAGATAAAACTTCAAACCCTTCAAACCTGACAAATCCTGTTGTAGCTACAACCACTAGTGATACCTTTGGCTATACAGCGACATTTGATGAGGAACTCAAGCAAATTGGGCAGATTTCACCCCAAGACTTTGCACAACAATATAGCAGTAACGCTCAGCATCTGCCTCAACTTAGTTGGGACGTAACTACGGCAAAGTTTTGGGACAAATTCAGTCTTTCTCCAGACCAAGTTAATATTGCCGTAGATCGCAGTTCCCAACCTTGGCGTAGAGTTGACTTTCAGCTCAATTCAGAGGAATTTGCCGTTTTCAAGCACAATGGCTTTGTAGTTAGTGAGCGCATGAGCGCACAAAGTTTTGCTACCTCGTTCTACAACATCTATAGTAGGGATTTACCAGTTTTCGTTTCTAGCGATGCGTTGCTTCATGCTTGGCACCGCTCATACGATGAGATGCTCAAAGAACTGGAAGAGAGTTACCTGGCGCGATCTCTCGATGAAATCCTGTCAGGGATGGCACAAAGGATACCTGAAGCGCAGAACCAATATGGAAATGGCGTACTCGCTTCAAGCGTACTCGATGCTGACTATTTCCTAGCCGTTGCTCGTTCTCTGCTTGCGAGTCAGCCAGTCAAAACCTACTTGAATCAGGATACTCGCGTAGCCCAAACCCTCAAAGCGATTGAAGGTGAGCAACTTCAGAAATTTGAGCTCTTTGGGCGCGAGCGCGAGATGGATTTTTCTCAATTTAAGCCTCGCGGACATTACGAAAAATCCGAGGGGCTGAAGAAATACTTCCGGGCTATGATGTGGTGCAGTAGAGTCGATCTGCGCGTTGCCGGCCAACCTGAGGAAGCCTCCCTTCAAGAACTTGGCGCAGCAGTAACCCTGCAAAATCTCCTCCAAAAATCCGGCAAATTTGAGCAATGGCAGCAGTTCGATCAGCTAATCCAAACCTTTGTAGGAAAGACTGATTCAATTACTTTTGCTCAACTGAGCAACCTTTTGGAGCAGGCTAATATTCAATCTCCAGCAGATATCAAAGATTTACCAACGCTCTTGAAGCTGCAAGCTGACATTTTAGCTAGCCAAATTGGCCTTCAAAACATCCGCAGCGATTACTATGCATCACCGTTTGGACCAGAAAAGATTCAGTTGCCAAGATCGTTCACAGTGTTGGGTCAAAAGTTTGTGTTGGATAGCTGGGTTACATCCAAAGTTGTGTTTGATGAGATTTCCTGGGATAGCAAGAAAGTGCAGCGTCGTGTCCCCACAAGTCTAGATGTCGCCTTCGCCGTGCTGGGGAATAATCAAGTCGTGCCAGACCTCGTCGCACGCATGACCAACACCAAAGGGCGCAAGTTCAGAGACGGACTTAACTATCAGCACAACCTAGCCGCTGTCAGGAAAGTCGTCGATAAGCAGAATCAGGTGGCCTGGGAAGAAAATCTCTACACAAACTGGCTTGCCGCCTTGCGGGAACTCTCTACACCTACCACAGAACCCCAATATCCTGAAGCGATGCGAACTAAAGCTTGGGCAATGAAGACACTCAACACGCAACTTGCTTCATGGACACAACTACGTCACAACACCATCCTTTACGCTAAACAGTCCTACGGGGGGGCTATCCGTTGCTACTATCCAGCAGGTTTTGTGGAACCAAGGGCCAAATTTTGGGGACGCTTTGAAAGAATGGCAATGTTAGCGGCTTCTCTCATTGAAAAAACTCCTTTCCCAGAGAGCGTCCAAAACATACAACAAAAACAGGCGAAGTTCTTCTTGAATTTTGCCCAGCAGCTAGCTATCCTCAAGGGAATTGCGGTGAAGGAACTTGCACAGCAACCACTCACTGAAGCGGAAACCCAATTTCTGAGAAGGATTGTTGAGATTACTGAGCAAGGGTCAGGAGACCCAACATTCAGCGGCTGGTATCCCGGACTTTTCTACAAGCAGCCGGCAGATTCTGCTCAAGAGGATGCGATTGTTGCCGATGTACATACAGACGTGCCTGAACCACAAGTCGGAGACCCAGGTAGCGTGCTGCATGAGGGCGTTGGTGATGTTGACTTGTTAATGATCGCAGTGGACAACGGAGAGGACAAAATGGTCTATGCTGGCCCAGTGTTGAGCCATTATGAATTTGAGATGCCCGGAGTATCCCGAAAATCTGATGCTGAGTGGCAGCAGGACATTCAAAGAGGCAATCTTCCACCTCGCCCTGACTGGACAAATAGTTATCTTGTATCTGGAAAAAATAGAAACTGATTAGTGATGCTGTATGAGTTGGGAACTGGTTAAACGTTGTACGAGCGCTCTCGCATCCTTGATGAGATGAATTGTTTCACGAATAGAGGTATAGTCGGAGCAGGAACACTCTTCATCGCTATCGTTGACTGTTGTTATCTCACTATTCAACCAAGCAGGCGGCGTTGGCAAATCGACGCTCACCCAAAATCTTGGCTATCACCTCTCTCAACGCCACCATAAAGTTTTGTTGATAGACATCGACCCCCAAGCTTCCCTGTCTACATTCATGGGGTTGGAGCCTGCGGATTTAGAGAAAACAATCTACGATGCCCTAGTCTCCGAACAAGACGAGCCGCTTCCCCTACACCAAGACTTACATGGCATGGACTTGGCTCCTGCCAATATCTTATTAGCCAACGCCGAGCAAGAGCTAATCTTTGCCGAACTGCGAGAGTTCCGGCTTAAAGAGGTACTGGCTCCCCTATTGGACAACTACGACTTCATCTTGATTGACTGCCCCCCCAGCTTAGGGATATTGACTCAAATTAGCCTCGTTGCCTCGACTCATGTCTTAGTCCCCATTCAGTGTCAGTTCAAAGCTTTGAAGGGAACCGACTCTCTGCTCAAAACCGTAGCGCGAGTGCAGCGCAAGCTCAACCGTCCCCTCAAATTTGCTGGATTCTTCCCCACGATGTACAGCGCTAGTAATTCTCTAGACCAGCGCACCTTACAATCTATTGGAGAACAACTCTCAAACCTGGCACCTGTATTTCCCCCATTGCCCCGTGCCACAGCCGTGGCGGAAGCGGCTTAGTATGGCAAGCCTTTGGCTCTTTGCCCGAATAAACATCTGGCTATCCTACGCTTATTTGATGAGATAGCTGTCTTCTTAGAGGAAATGTCATGAGTCCCCGACGCCGCACCCAACCCCCTGCTGAGCGCTCAAAGCTGAAAAATGTGGCTCTATTTGCAGAGGAAGAAGAATCATCGGTTCCCCATACCCTTCCCCTCGACCAAATTACCCTACCGACGACTCAACCCCGACGTTACTTTGACCCCCACGCGATGCAATCTTTGGTGGAATCAGTCAAAAGCGAAGGCATTCTCCAGCCTCTGTTAGTTCGATCGGTGGGAGAGAAGTATGAGGTCATCGCTGGAGAGCGACGTTACCGAGCGGCTATTGAGGCAGAATTAACCCAAGTGCCTGTGATGGTTCGGGAAATGACGGATGACCAGGCAGTCCAGTATGCCCTGATAGAGAACCTGCAACGCGAAGACCTCAATCCGGTTGAGGAGACGGAAGGACTACTCAATCTTTTGGCTCTCCGATTGGAATGTGACACGGCTGATGTGTCCTCGAAGCTTTACCGAATGGAGAATGAAGCGAAAGGAAAAATTACCCGAAACGTTTCGGGTAAGGAGGAAACTGAAACGATAGAGCAGGTGTTTGCCTCTGTGGGACGAATGAACTGGCAGTCGTTTGTCCGTACCCGACTTCCGCTTCTCAAACTGCCTGCTGATATTCTGGATGCTTTACGTGCTGGACGCCTTGAGTACACTAAAGCCAAAGCCATTGCACAAATCAAAGACGAAACTGAACGTAAAAAGCTGTTGGAAGATGCGCTCGCGTCTTCCCTCTCCTTAAGTCAAATCAAGGAGCGGGTCAAAGTGGCTCAACCGCCAGCAGAACCCTCTCCCCTTGCTACCCGCATGGCAACCACCTACCAACTAGCTAAGAAGCTTCATGTGTGGGATGACCCCAAGAAGCGCAAGAAACTCGAATCATTGTTGAGTCAGATCGAAGCTCTGCTCTCTAAGGAAGAGTGAGTACCCCACGTTACAGGATAACCAAATCGAGATGAGTGAGGAGGAATCGCATCCAACTAACGTAGTGACCTGAATGCTGCGCGGATCTCCTCAGAGAAGAGCTGCGGCTGTTCCCATGCCGGGAAGTGGCCGCCCTTATCAGCTTCATGGAAGTAGCTCAGGTTGCGATAGGCGCGTCGGGCCCACGTCTCTGGAGCGCGATATAACTCCTCCGGAAATACCGTGATGGCCACCGGGAGCGAGATATCGGCGGTCTTCTGCGCGATCGCGTTCAAGAGACTGGTGTTTTTGTTCTCCCAGTACAGCCGAGCTGACGAGACTGCGCTGTTCGTCAGCCAGTACAGCGTGATGTCGTCCAGCACCTCGTCTTTCGTCGGGGACTTTTCGGAATCGCCGCCGCTGTACGTCCACTGCGCGAAGCCTGGATGCCCGAGCATCCACGCCGCGAGTCCGGTCGGCGAGTCCGTCAGGCCGTACCCGACCGTCTGCGGTCGCGTGCCCATCACCACGGCGTAGGCCCGTTTGTTCTTTAACGTGTCGAGTGAGTCGAACGCCGCGCGTTCCTTCTCGGAGAGTCCCGACGGCGCAGACCCGCCGTCGGCGAGTACTGCGGCCACGTCGGGTGGTATCGTCGCCGGCAAGTTGATGTGGATGCCGAGTAATCCTGCCGGTGCCTGACGCGCCATTGCGCTAGAGATGGGAGACCCCCAGTCGCCGCCCTGGGCGACGTAGCGGGTGTATCCGAGGCGCTGCATCAGCTCCGTCCAGGTGCGGGCGATGCGGTCGGGGTTCCAACCGGTGTCAGTCGGCTTGCCGGAGAAGCCGAAGCCCGGAATTGACGGGATGACCAGGTCGAAGGCTTCCTCTGGGCGTCCCCCGTAGGCTGTCGGGTCGGTCAGCGGGTCGATAATCTTTAGCTGTTCAAATACCGATCCGGGCCATCCGTGCGTGACGATCAACGGTAAAGCCTTAGGATTTTTGGAGCGGACGTGGATAAAGTGAATGTCCAGGCCGTCGATGTTTGTTACAAACTGCGGTAAGGCATTCAGCTTCGCCTCGGCTTTCCGCCAGTCATACTCCGTTCCCCAGTAACGGACAAGCTTCTTCATCGTTGCCAGTTGCACGCCCTGCGACTGGTCGGCGACAGTCTCCTGGTCAGGCCATCGGGTCGCCGCGATGCGGCGACGGAGGTCGTCGAGCGCCTCTTGCGGGACGTTGATGTGGAAGGGGCGGATGGCGTTGTCTTCGACCGCGATCGCCTTTACCGCGTCCTGGATTGGTGTACCGATCTGGGCGGATTGCTGCGCTAGCAGGCGAGCGGGCGGTGCCAGAAACACCGTTGCCGCAAAGAGCGCGATGAGGAGTCGCGAGAGCAGGACGAAGGCACCTGCGGTGCGGGCTTGGGTTTTGTAATGCACCTTTTTCAGTTTGGTCATGGTGTTTTTTCCTTGCTGCAAATTGTCCGTTCCATGACTCAGGCTAAACACGGTCAGTAACCGTCAACTTCGAGGACGGCCTTCGCCAACTCCTGCGGCGCTTCCTGAGGCAGGTTGTGCCCGACGCCGCCGTTGATGACCCGGTGTGAGTATCTGCCCGAGAATTTTCTTGCGTAGGAACTGGCGTCTGGGTGTGGCGCACCGTTGGCATCACCTTCAAGAGTGATGGTGGGTACGGCGATCGCGGGGGCTGCGGCGAGCCGCTTCTCAATCTCGTCATACTTTGACTCGCCTTCGACCAGGCCGAGCCGCCAGCGGTAGTTATGGATGACGATGCCGACGTGATCCGGATTGTTGAACGACGCTGCGGTGCGATCGAACGTAGCGTCATCGAAGTGCCATTTCGGTGAAGCAAGCTGCCAGATGAGCTTGTTAAAGTCATGCCGGTATTTTTCGTAGCCGACGCGGCCTCGCTCCGTCGCGAAATAAAATTGATACCACCATTGGAGTTCGGCCTGCGGCGGCAGCGGCGTCTTATTGGCTTCAGGGTTGCCGATCAAATAACCACTCACGGAGACAAGTGCCTTGCAGCGTTCGGGCCAGAGTGCAGCGATAATGTTGGCGGTGCGCGCCCCCCAATCAAAACCGGCGAGGATCGCTTTCTCGATCTTGAGCGCATCCATCAAAGCGATGATATCGACCGCGATCGCCGACTGCTGCCCATTCCGGAACGTCTCGCTCGAAAGAAAGCGCGTCATGCCATAGCCGCGCAGATACGGGACGATCGCCCGGTACCCCTTCGAGGCTAACAAAGGGGCAACATCGACATAGCTATAAATGTCGTAGGGCCATCCATGTAGGAGGATTACTGGACGACCATTCGCGGGACCGGCTTCAGCGTATCCGACATTCAGAACACCGGCATCGATCTGCTTGAGTGAGCCGAACGACGTGTTTGTCCCCGACTTCATCATGGACAGAATGGCTGGTTTTGTTTTGCTCGATTGTGCGATCGCAGAACCGAATATGCCTAGCTGTGTAGTCGCAATGGTCATGGCCGCAGTGCCCAAAAAGCGGCGGCGTTGATAGTTGATTTTTTCGGACATTTATCTTTTTCCAATTGGATTCAACTCAACTTGCTTTAGCCGGCGACAACACTCTATGCAGGATATTCCAGAGAGAGGCCAGCCCCAAAAGCCGTGGCTTCACTCCGCGTGAATTCAGTGGCGTGCAATTTTACGAAGTCGTACATGCTCGTCGGCGTCTTGCCGGTGAGCTTGAATAGGTCATCCGTCATGCGGTCATACCGCCCTTGTGTGTGAAGTTCGGCCATCACCGCGAGGTGGTTGATGAGGTGCGTTGGCACCCCAAACTCACGAAGCCTATTAGTCCATCCGGAGAGCGGCACGTTACGATAGTGGATCGTTCGACCGAGTGCCTCGGAAAAGACGCGCGCGTAGTGGTTCAGATCGACCGACTCAAATCCGGTTAGATTGTAAACATGACCAATGTGCGAGGCAGAATCGTCGAGGATCGCGGAAACAGCACGCGCCACATCAACAGCCGAGATAGGCGAGGTCTTGCTGTTACCCAGCGGCAGCGCCAGTTCGTCACTATCCCGAACGCCATCAGCGGCGAGACGC
>DATNQL010000408.1:0-7375 GCA_036704025.1 Stenomitos sp. | reverse complement strand
GACTGCAATTTCCGCGAACAGGAGCTGTTGAACCCCATCGGCATCAACTGTATCCGCACTTTCCCGAACCGGGGTATCCGCGTCTGGGGGGCACGTACCCTGGTAGAACCGGATAAGACGGAATGGCGTTATATCAGTGTCCGCCGACTGATTAGCTACATCGAGAAGTCGATTGAGCTGGGAACTCAGTGGGTCGTGTTCGAGCCTAACGACATGGATTTATGGGAACGGGTGAAACGGACGGTTAATAATTTCTTAGAGCGACTCTGGCGGGAAGGTGCATTGTTTGGTGCGACACCCGCGGAAGCCTTTTTCGTTAAGTGTGATGGTGAACTCAACACCCCTGAGACGATGATGCTGGGTCGGTTGTACATCGAAGTGGGTGTTTGTCCAGTCCGACCGGCTGAATTTGTGATCTTCCGCATCAGTCAGTGGTCTCCTGATCAATAACAGGTGTCCGGTGTCAGGTTTCAAAGTTTTAAAATCTGACACCTTCTAACCAACCATATAGCTGTTGCCATAAAGGTTAGGACTTTCTTTAACGACCAAAAGGATTGCATCGCAGTAGTAATAAACCTTCTGCCCTCTGCCCTGTGCCTTCTGCCTTTTGCTGCTATATCAAAAAACAAGAATTAACGAATGTATGAAGTTAACAAGGAGTTGAACAATGCCTGAACTCAGACCAATCCCTACTAGTCGGTTTTACGTGGAGTTTCAGGGTCTTGAGCAGAAGATGGTCAAGAGTGTAACTGAACTCAATTTTAAGGGGCAAACAGCGGGTCACAAAGCCCCCTTAGCTTCAACAAAAGACGGAAAAACATTGTGGCAAACAACCTCATCCGGTTGGGAGCAGAATCCCAACTTCACGATTGAAGTTTATATCGCTGAAGGGGACATGGATTTCTATAACTGGATGAAATCTACTATGCCCAAAAGTGATGGAGGGGATGGAGCTTGGAACGGGAACCGTAGAGATGGTTCAATTGTCGGCTACGATTCAGACGATAAAGAGGTAGTGCGTTGGAACATCACTAAAGCTTGGATTAAATCCTATCAATTAGCCGATTTGGCTACTGATAAATCTGATTTAGTCGTCGAGAAATTTGAAATTGTCTGTGAGCAAATGAATCGGGTGAAATAACCGATTGAGTCAATTACAAGCCACTGTAGTGAGTTAAATAGGAGTTTAATAACCTATGGCTAAAGGTGAAGTTCTTGCTTGTTCCAAATTTTACCTCCAATTTGATGGTCTAGAAGATCTAATTTTGAAGAGCTGTACTGGACCGAAGATTACCTTGGAGTCTGCTGGGGATACCACCTCCTATGGTGTCAGTAAGGGAGGAAAAAGTGTGATTCAAGCTACTGTTACTAGCGTCAGTAATGGGACAATCACGGCTGTATATGTTGCGTCTGTTGAAGATGACAGACTTATCAAATGGCATCAAGATTCCCATTCTGAAGCTATCGCTGGAGGAGGATCAAAAAACAAAGGGGAGCTTAAAACGGGTTCGCTTATTCTGTACAACCAAGCGGGTGAGGAGGCAGCTCGCTGGAATATGACCGGGGTCATGCCCATCAGTTATAAATCGTCGAAATTCGCTCCAGATAGCAAAGAGCTAGCGACAGAAACGGTAGAGTTTGCCTATCATTCAATTCTCCGTGTCAAATAGTTGAGTGACTTGCTCCTCGTTGCCGTCGCTGTCTCTCAATGAGCTGATTGCTCATGAGATAGATAGCCGCAGAGGTGCAAGACTGTCTCTTTGCGAGTTTCCTCAAAGGCGAGTAATCAGCAAATAAAATGAGTAGGCTCAAAAGCCAAGGAGCTGACTCAAGGAGGTAACCATGCCTGAATTAGAAATTTTAACCACTAATCGTTTTTACCTGGAACTCAAACTGGATGGTAGTGTAGAACCAGTCGATGCTTATTTTATGGAATGCCAGGGGTTTAAACGAACTCAAGAGGTGATCGAAGTTTGTGAAGTTACGCCTCAAAAATGGGGCAAGGCAGGGACTACGGCGGGTCGAGTGGTTCGGACTAAAGTTCCTGGCAATGCCAAAAGTAATAATTTGATTTTGCGCCGAGGCATGACCTCTTCAATTACCCTTTGGAACTGGTTTAATGAAGTTGAAAAGGGGAGTTGGGCCAAGCAACGCAAAAATGGTGATTTAGTTATCTATAACCAGGGAAGTGAAGAGCAAGCAAGATTTAGGTTTTTGGGGGGTTGGCCCACTACTTTTAAAATTTCTGATGTCAAGGCGGGTGGCAAGGATTTTGCCATCGAAGAGATGGAATTAGCCGTTGAGGAGTTTACGCGGGTCAAATAAAACACAATGTTGCAAACTGAGTTTGAATTTACCTTACCCAAGGGCTATCTCGATGGAGAGGGCAACCTCCATCGTAAGGGGGTGATGCGTCTCGCCAGAGCCATGGATGAAATTGTCCCGATGCGTGACCCCCGTGTGAAATCGAATCCCGCTTATGCAACCGTCTTGATTCTGTCCCGCGTGATTATCCGCCTTGGTGCTTTAGAGGACGTTAATCCTGCTGTTGTCGAAGGCTTTTTTGCCTGTGACCTCAATTATCTCCAGAAATTTTATCGTCAGATTAATGAATTGGAACCCGAAACCCTTGGGCTGCCAGAAACCACTCCTCCTCCATCTGAACCTTTACAAGTGAGCTGATTTTAATATTGGATGGGAGGAATCTGTTTAACTTCAAAGCTTATTTTCATGGGAAGTGACAATCCAATCCGTACAGAATTTAACTTTATTCTCCCTAGAGGTTTAGTGGATGCCAAAGGAGATGTTCATCGTCAAGGTGTGATGCGTCTGGCAACTGCTAGAGATGAAATTTCTGTGCAAAAAGACTCCCGCGTTCAGCAAGACCCAGCCTATGGAGTGCTGGTGATGCTCTCGCGAGTTATTCGTCGTTTAGGCAATCTCTCTTCGGTAACGCCTGAACTTTTAGAAGAACTTTTTACTCGCGATTTAGCTTACTTGCGAGAGTTTTACAATCGCATTAATCAACAGGGTAATGCTTATATTCCTGTTCAGTGTCCGCAATGTAGTAATCCCTTTAGTGTGGAGCTTTCACTGTCGGGGGAATCTTAAGCTACCCCTCAGAACAACTGGATGAGGAGGTAGCTTTTATTGCGTTTCATTTTCACTGGTCTTTAGAGGATATTCTAGGTTTAGAACATCCTGAACGACGACGCTGGGTCAATCAAATTAATAAGATAAGACAGCTATGACCTTCTTTCATTCTTATTGATTCTTAAGGATGCAGCATTAAAGTAAAGGTTCTTTCGCCACTTTGCCTAATCCGACGGATTCTAACAAATCCTGCCAATCGCTGATCAGATCGGAATTGTTAGGATTGGCGGAGCGCAAATCAGCCAGAGTTTTTAAGCTATCGTACCAGTAGCCAGCTTCGGCATAAAGAGCTACACGATCGCGCATTGAGACCCTTGCTAAATCACTGAGGAATTTTTGCTCGGGTTGGACTCGTTTAATTGACCCTTGGACACGGGGATTTCCTTTTTGATCTTCAGGGTCACAATTGGCTACCAATTCCCAGGTATATTCTGTTCCAGGTTGTAAGGCTTCAGCATCAGCGGGTAGGGTAAAGCTCTTGATTCCACCTGTCTTGGTGAGCGGGAAGGTTTGCTCATAAATAATAGTGTCGCCTTTAGCATTGAGCAAAAGAAATTTGGCTTCCTCGACAGACGTTGAAGAAATCTGAAAATAGAATGTTGGTTTTCCAACGGTCGTTAAGCCGATGTTACTCTCTGGCTGTAAGGCTTTCATTTGCATTTTTTGGCCTCCGACGGAGCCACATCCTCCCCGTGCTGCTCCCCCTTCTAAATTGCGCGATGGACGAATACCAGGTACTTTGAATTTCAGCCGAGATCGACGTTGAGCAAGAAATTCCCTTTGGGAAAATGCGGGTGGCTGTTGCTGAGTTGATGGATACATGGCTGTGGCGGGCAACAGACTGCTCAAGGCTAGCTCTAGAGATAAAGCAAGAGAAACGGTTGTCAGGCGTGGATAAGATTTGATGACCATGATTCAACGTCCAGAACTAAGGTTCGTTTGGGTGTATTGAGGAAAAAATTGACTATACAAAAGATTTCAAGCAAGACTGATTGAATTCCAATAAAGTTCCTCAAGAGCTTCACAAGATTTTATAAACTTTTTCTACAATTTTCTCCAGAGAATACCAACCCGGTAACATTACCTAATTTCCGGGTAAAAATCCTAATTGCCTTTTAGGCTTGAGCAAAATCTTGACAGAAAACCAAGGGCTTTCTACAGTTTAAATTACAAATTCTTTTATTTATGCCACGAAATTGATTCCTAATCAATAGATTCCCTTTCTTGAGGATACAAAGCTCATTATGTTTAACAATTTTGTTACAAAAATCCGTTCTTTGTTGTCGAGTGAGGACGGCAAGCCAACACCCGTATTGGCTTTCGGTCGTTCGGTCATTTTAACTAGCGTTGTTGTAGCCGGAGTAGTGGTTGGACTACGGCAGGTCGGCACCTTGGAGGGAATGGAATTAGGGGCTTACGACCAGCTAATGCGATCGCGTCCTGATGAAGGGATGGATAATCGCTTGTTGGTCGTGGGTGTAACCGAGGAAGACATTCAAACCCGTAAAGAATACCCGATCAAGGACGATACCCTCGCTCAATTGTTAGCCAAATTACAGGAATATCAACCCCGAACGATTGGCATAGATATCTTAAGAGACGTTCCTCAAGGCAGCCCCCAAGGCCGGATTGCCTTAGAAAAAATCTTAAAGCAGGACGAAAACATTATTGCCGTCTGCAAAATGAGTTCGGTGGATCAACCCGGAGTTCCTGCTGCTTTGGGTGTGACGGAAGAACGAGTGGGTTTTGCCGATTTACCTCTTGATCCTGGCGGAACGCTTCGCCGCAGTCTCTTACTTTCCACACCGACTCCTCCTCAAGTTGCACCACCGGTTCAACATCTGTGTAATATTCCCGACCCTGAAAACCAAATCCCTTCCTTTGGCTTTCAGTTAGCTCTACTGTATTTAGAAAGCCAAAATATTCAGCCTAATTTGACGCCAACAGGAGAACTCAAAATTGGTTCAACCGTATTTCATCGTTTAACAGATAACGCTGGAAGTTATCACAAGGTGGGGGCATCCGATTATCAAATTATGCTGAATTACCGCTCCCCGAAGAATGGGGTTAAACAAGTTTCAGTGAGTGAAGTCCTCGATGGAAAAATCGACCCATCTGCAATCAAAGACCGCATTGTTCTCATTGGCTATACAACTCCTATTGCCAAAGATGATTTCTACACTCCTTATAGTGCAGGATTACAAGATAGCCAGAAAATGCCAGGGGTGGTGATTCATGCTCAGCATGTGAGCCAAATTCTCAGCACCGTTTTAAACAATCGTCCTCTAATTTGGTGTTGGTCGGAAGTACCCGAAATTTTGTGGATTTTGGGTTGGTCGGTAGTGGGAGGCCTTGTGGCATGGCGTATCCGACGATTATGGCTGTTTGGGTTAGGAATCGTAGCCGGGGTAGGGGTATTATATGGAACGGCTTACGTTCTATTTCTGAATTCAGGATGGGTACCCCTAGTATCACCCATGATCGGGTTGGTAGGAACCGCAATTGTCGTGGTGTTAATTGAGCGAGGATATGCGAAAGCGATCTATCAGGGCGTGAAAAAACTCGTCCTGAATATCGAAATTGATGAAGAGAAGAAACAGCAGCAGGTAGCAGCCATTACAGAAAGCGAGTCTTTTGTAGAGTTGCAGCAAAAGGCAGCCGAATTGAGAAAAAATCGGCGGAGAAATAGAGATGTAGATAATACTTCTGAGTCAGGTGAAGAGCCAGATAAAATTACACCAATTCAGGAAGAAGCTGAACCGATAGAAATAGAGAATAAGGAAATTACACCAACGCCTCAAGATGCTGAAGTACCCGCCGCAGAAGAAGATGACTATTTACAGCAATTGCAAAAACGGGGACGCAGGTTGAGAAAGAATGATCAGGATTCTAAGGAGTAAGTTATATTACGGGAATGTACTACTGTTTTAGGTGCAAACCTATTTCAGCAAGGTCGGTGTCCGCACCAAGGGATTGAACGATCTGTTCTCCTTTTGCACTTTGCACTAAGGCGATCGCACTCGTTCCAATCCTCCGCCTTGGCATACTCCGCAAAGGCTCCACCTCCAGCAAGTGGCGAAGCTGCATTGGAGCGGTGGTTGCGACATTAGGTTAATGTTAGATAACGATATAGGAGGTGGTATCCAGCAAAAGTGACGGATAACACTCTAGATTTTCTATTACTTAAGGGATTTTGAAATGAATAAAGGAACTAATTATGAGATCAAAGTAATGAATCTTGTAAAGCTGAAGTTAGAAGAGGAAGAGTTAGGGATTAGTCCTAAGCAGGTTAAGGTTTCTCATAAGCCAACCTATTATTCCAGAGATCGACAGAAAGATATTATTTTTGATGTATCTATTGAAGTGTATCGTAAAGGCGCTGAAACACCCTATTGGATTTGGATCTGGGAATGCAAAAACTATTCACATAAAGTGCCTGTTGATGATGTTGAAGAGTTTCATGCAAAGTTAAACCAGGTTGGCGCCAACCGAACAAAAGGTACAATTATTACTCCGGTAGGATTCGATGAGGGTGCGTATGAATTTGCTCGCTCGAAAGGGATTGGTTTATGGCGTTGGATTCCTGACGGAACACCTGTAATTCGCTTAGATACTGGTTCTGATTCATGGTCGGATGAGGCGATTTTTTATGGTCTTACAAATGAAATTACTAATGGGTTTCCTGGTGATGATTTCGTTTTTGCCTTGACAACTAATGGGAAGTTGACTACAGCGTGTCCTAAAATGATTGCTCTAGAGTTTTTGGATAAATAACAATAGTTAGGCTTTAACTTGCCTTAAAAGAAATATGGCTAGTTATTCTTCCTGTAAATGTTTTGAGGCTCACTACTCACGCAGACAAATGGCTCAGGTTAAGTTGCATACAGAGCAACAGGACGTGGAGTGTGACGCATGGAAGCGACTATTAAAGCTTGTGGAGGTTGCAGCTGAGGATAAGCGGGAGGAGTTTGATCCCCGGCAGGACATGGAGCAGGATGACTGGTGGCAGATTATTACACTTCCTACGACTATAGCGAAGCTGAAATCTGTTAAGCACTTAATGTTGTACAACAGCAATCTGGTTCGCATTCCTCCAGAAATTGGAGAAATGACGAATTTAGAGAAGTTTACTCCCTACACGTCCTATCGATTACACTGGTTTCCATATGAAATTACCCGCTGCAAAAAGCTAAAAGATAGTGCTGTTAGTACTCGTACTCTT
>DATNQL010000407.1:0-5514 GCA_036704025.1 Stenomitos sp. | reverse complement strand
CAAGATTATCCTGACATTGCAAGTGAAGTTAGGTGAGTATTTAACGAAAATCCAGCAGGTACGGGACTTCCACGCACGTAACGATAAGAATGGAGTTCTGGTTCATTACCGAGAGGCTGCCGACCTCATCGATAATACACTCCTGCCAACCGCTGATAAGCTGAATGAGGTGAACTGGAAAGCCCTCGATCGCACCTACGGGGATGAGCAGTTTGCGTCTGCGCGATCGCTGTTTTTGGTGGTCATCTCTAGTTGTCTCCTGATCGGCATCCTGGTAAACATTCAGCTATTCCTCAGCAAACGGATGCGACGGACGCTTAATCCCATGCTACTTGCAGCGACGGCGATCGCCATCCTCTTTCTCGGCTACACGACACGAGCATTCCTCTCGGCATCCAACAATCTAAAAGTTGCTAAAGAAGATGCTTTGCAATCGATTCAGGATTTACGCAAAGCTCGCTCCATCGCCTACAGTGCGAATGGTGACGAGAGTCGCTACTTGCTCGACACCGCATTAGCCGCTAAACATGAGCAAGCTTACTTTCAAAAAATTGCCCAACTTGCTACCTTCTCTCAGGGTCAAAATTTTCAGACAGTCGCCGCATCCTTTGCCCAGTCCCAGGTAAAAGAGGTGAACGGCTTTACCGGTTATCTGGCTGAGGAACTGAAGAATATTACCTTTGATGGTGAACGAGAAGCGGCAGTGGATACCCTCTCCAAGTTCGGTCAATACCATGCCATTGACCAAAAGATTCGTCAACTTCAGCGAAGCGGTAGGTATGTCGAGGCGATCGCACTTTGCGTCGGCAACAAGCTAGGACAGTCAAACTGGGCTTTCGCTCAGTTTCTACAAGCCAATCAAAATACCATCGATATCAATCAGAAAGCCTTCGACGAGGCAGTTGACCAAGGCTTCAAAGATGTGGATGGTTTTGAAGTTGTCACTCCTGTTGTCGCGGTTGCGATCGCACTTCTGACGCTTTTTGGGCTGCTGCCCCGTATTAAAGAGTACTCCGCTTAGAGAAAAAGGGCGAAGCTTAAGTGTGTATTTTATAGGCTTTGGTTGGGAATTTTTGGTACCCATACTCATTGGTATCAACTTAACGTCAGCTCGGCGGTTAAAACCGCAGCTAAACAAACAAAACCCGCCTGCGCGGGTTTCATGAGACTTTATTTTTCCTGAGTCCGCGCAGGCGGACTTGGTTTTTATAGCTGCGACTTCCAGTCGCTAGGGCTTAAATTGACACCAATGGATGTACTTCACGCAACTAAGAAGCGCCATCTCATTTCCGGTTACACCTGAATTAACTAAGATTGAATCCCAAAAACTCAGCGCTCCTCCGCGTAGCCCTCTGCGACCTTTGCGTTAAAAAAACGTAGTATTCCAATACCAACGGATTCGATAGTTAAACCAGACTTGGCACACGAATACTTAGATGGGGGTACAACGGAAAGCGATCGCACAATTGGGCTACCCGACGCCGACACTCAGCCGCCACCGCCTCATCCTCTGGATTGAGTAAGCGATCGGCAATAATGTCAGCAATCTCCGTAAATTCCGCTGGACCCATCCCCCGCGTAGTCATGGCAGGTGAACCCAATCGCAAACCACTGGTAACAAAGGGTGACTCTGGATCGAACGGTACCGTATTCTTGTTGGTCGTAATGTTGACACCGCTCATCAGTTGGTCAGCACGCTTTCCTGTCATGCCGATTGAACGCAAATCGACCAGCATCAAATGGTTATCCGTCCCATCCGACACCAGCTTGAAGCCTCGCTTTTGCAACTGAGTGGCCAGTGCCTTAGCATTTTCAATCACATGAGCGGAATACTCTTTAAACTCCGGCTTCAGTGCTTCCCCAAACGCCACAGCCTTACCTGCGATCACATGCTCTAAGGGGCCACCCTGAGTCCCAGGGAAAACGGCTTTATCGAACTTCTTGCCCAATTCAGGGTCATTGGTCAGAATTAATCCACCTCTTGGCCCCCGCAGCGTCTTATGGGTTGTTGTGGTCACAACATGACAATGGGGAATTGGATTGGGGTGATGTCCAGTAGCTACTAAACCGGCAATATGGGCAATATCCGCCATCAGATAAGCACCCACTTCATCAGCAATGCTTCTGAATTTTTCAAAGTCAATGATGCGAGGATAGGCAGAGTAGCCGCAAACGATGAGTTTTGGACGCTCTTGCAGCGCTAACTCCCGAATCTTTTCATAGTCTAGCTGCTCAGTTTCAGGGCTGACACCGTACTGACGAACCTTAAACCACTTACCCGAAACATTCACGGGTGAACCATGAGTCAGGTGTCCCCCGTGAGACAAATCCATGCCCATAAACGTATCACCGGGTTCCAGTAGTGTCAGGAACACCGCAAAGTTAGCCTGAGCACCCGAATGAGGCTGGACATTGGCATGAGCCGCGCCAAATAACTCTTTAGCACGGTCAATGGCGAGTTGCTCAACTTTATCAATAAACTCACAGCCGCCATAGTAACGCTTTCCTGGCAACCCCTCAGCATACTTATTGGTCAGGACTGAGCCTTGAGCCGCCAAGACGGCGGCTGAGGTGAAGTTTTCGCTGGCAATCAACTCTAAATGATCGCGCTGGCGCTGGAGTTCTTCCCCTAGACACTCCGCGACGGCAGGATCGGTTTGAATCAGAAAATCTAAGTTACTTTGAGTCACTTGAGTTAGTCCCGAAAGATGCGCTTGAGTCATCGATCTTAGCTCTGTTTGCCACCGGATACAGTAGAGATAGTTAAGCTGTATGTTTATTTAGACTTGTCTCCACAGACCTCCATTAAAATCAATAGCATCCGGGGTATGAGAGCTAGAGCGGAGGTGTTAGATGTTAGTCATTCTGATGGATGAGCAAATCCTTTCCCCAGCTTGTGTTTGTCAGACCTGCTTATTCGCGGATCAAAGCGGTCAACCCCGCTGGCGTCAGGGCAAACTCGGCTGTGGTCATGCGGTGCGTAAGCTGACTCAAGAGCAGCCCGATCAGTATGAGTGTGAGATGGGCTTCCGCATCGCTAATGTTAAATAGTGTCCAACCCAGGACAGCGATTGGAGTGCTGGTAATTGTGATCGCTGTTCTCAGGAGCTGAGATGGAAATCGACCCGCGCCTCAGACGCGGTAGACCGTTGGGCTGCGCTATCCTGAACTTAGTCGATAAAAATGAACCAGTAACATCCACAAGGAGAATTGACGATGACTTGGCGCGGTTCAACAACGGTTCAAGACCGAATTTTTGCTTCCCTTCCTTATCTACTTCCCTTATTTACTGCACTTCCGTTCGGAATTGTAGTCTTTAAGCAGTTTCCGGCTTTGGCCGCTATTTTGTCATTGCTTCTAACACCCGTTGCATTTATTTATAGGCTGATACCTTTTCCTAATTTAGTCATTTTCTTCCTGTTGTTTTTATTAGTCGTTAGAAACGAAAGAATCCAGCATTTCATTCGTTTTAATACCATGCAGGCGCTGCTGATAGACATTCTTCTGTTTTTATGCAGTTTAGTGTTGCAGTATGTACTGCTACCCATGGGGGCAACACTGATCACCCAAGCCTTAGTCGCCATCGTCTTTCTAGCCACACTGGCTGCCTGCATCTATTCAGTCATCCAATCCATACAAGGACATTACGCAGAAATTCCGACGCTCTCTGAAGCCGCTTACGCCCAAGTCCGTTGACATCTTTATCAGGGATTCAATCAACAGGAAATCTCCCATGAGTTTTTAGGCTAAGGATATAAAAAATTGGCACAAAGTACACCCCATATGGGGGCAAGCTCTCTTGTTAAGAGCTATTAACTTGAGAGCCAGTGAATTGAGCCACAAGACACAGAGATGGGAAAAACCACTCCGATTTAGTCTATCTCTTAACTAAGGTGCTTCTAGAGAAGAGCGGGCAACAACAGTGTTTTCTAAATGGCCGATGCCTTCAATTTCGACACGAACGCGATCGCCAATCTGCATTGAGCCAATTCCTTGGGGTGTTCCTGTGAGTACAACATCTCCTGGTAACAGTGTCATGACCTGAGAAATATAAGACACCAACACTTCTGGCGCAAACACCATTTGAGTCAGCAATGCCGATTGGACAGGCTGTGGGCGATCATTTAAAAAAGTTTGTAACCTCGCTCCAGCGCTCAGTTCTCGGACAATCCAAGGGCCGAGTGGACAAAAGGTATTGAAGCCTTTAGCTCTAGTCCACTGACCATCCTGTTGTTGTAAATCGCGAGCTGTGACATCATTGGCGATCGTATAACCCCAGATTTTGCTTTGAGCTTGCTTGGCTGTGCAGTCTACACAATGCTCACCAATCACTAAAGCTAATTCTCCCTCATAGTCTACTCGCTGTGACTGAGGCGGATACTGGATTTCCTTGTCGGCAGATGTAATCGAGGTTGGAGGTTTCAGAAACAGGAGTGGCTCTTTGGGTACAGCGGTTCCCATTTCTTGGGCGTGTTCGGTGTAGTTTTTGCCGACAGCCACAATTTTACTGGGAGCACAAGGAGCTAGCAGTTCGTAACTGCCTGGTTCTAACTCCAAATCTGTCGGTTGTCCCTGCAACCAAGGTGGTGCATCGAGAACCTGAATGTTGCGAGTGAGTTGTAACAAACCGTAGTAGGTTTGTCCTTTAGACGTTTTGACTCGGACGTAGCGCTGCGCCATAATGTGAGATATTCCTTGCTAACTAGAGCTTAAGCCGTCTAGGTTTGGATGTAGATGCAAATTGACCCTGGCGACTAGCTAGAATTAATACCAGGTGAGTAACGTTTGACCTAAAACGATAACAAAGTAGCTCTGGGAAAAGATTCTACGTTATTCGTGAGACGGTCAGACTGCCTGAATGACCAGGTATCAATCAGTCAGAATAACTGAAATATTCATGATAGGATTAGTTCATCTTGACCACCAATGCCACAAGCGAAAATCAAGCGAATAGGTAAGTGTTTCAAGAAGAAGATTGGGGTTTTGGAAAAACCCTGCCCTTAAAGGGAATGTTAAGTCCCAAAAAACTGCAAAGTTTTAAAGGCTGTTCCTGATGAATTGGGAAGCTCATCACTTGCCGCGTAGCGGAAGTATGGGTCGTTCATAATCCTTGCTTTTTCTGAGATTAGGTGGACAGTAACCTACTTTTGGTACTGTCCATCGTCTTGTGAAGAGGCCAAGTTGTCCACAAGGAAATTAGCACTCATGAGTAGCAATTACGAATTGATGTACATCCTGCGCCCCGATTTAGGAGAGGAGCAGGTAGACCAAGCGATCGCTAAGTACGAAAACCTTCTGCGTGAACAGGGTGTAGAGCAGCTCGAAATTCAGCATCGCGGCAAGCGTCGTCTGGCTTACGAAATCAATCGGCACCGCGAAGGTATCTACATCCAGATGAACTACAAAGCCCCTGCAACCCATGTGGCTATTGTGGAACGGGCGATGCGTCTGAGCGAGGAAGTGATTCGCTACTTGACCCTTAAGCTGGAAGACCGAAAAGCTGCTCCAGAAAAC
>DATNQL010000406.1:0-3923 GCA_036704025.1 Stenomitos sp. | reverse complement strand
TGCTGCAAGCAGATCGCCAGGGTGGCTGTTCAATGAGAACCTCTTTAAATCTCTTAACACAATCACCCATCCCAAGACTCTTGTTTCAACCCCTGAAGGTCATGCTAACCCCAATCGTGATTACTGGACCGACGCTCTAGGCCGTGACCATAATCGTGCCATCCGTTGAAATCTCCTTTAACACAGACTTCAGTGGCATTGGGTGCCCAAACGGCAAAGTAGGTTCCCTCGACGCTATCGACGACCATGGGGTGAGAACCCAACTTTTCATAGAGATGGAAGTGTGACCCTTCGTTAAACAAATAAAGGTCATCTTCGGTGAGCAAGCTGACAGAACCGTCGATCACTTGCGGTTGAGTTTGATTGACTGATAATTGATAAGTCATGATTCCTGCAAAACTTCAGCTTGACTGTAATTCCCAGATATCGTCAGTTCCTGCAATTGGAGTAAGCGCTGTAGTGGGATTTCCACCCAATCTGGGCGATTGTTGAGTTCGTAACCTAATTCGTAAATTACTTTTTCCAACAGATAGCTATCTAGCAGCACTTCCAACTCTGCTCTTGACTTGGGTAAGAAAGAATCCTGACTCGCAACTTCCACGTAACTCTTCAGGAATGTTGAACTGACCCAGCAAAACCAAAACTGCGCCCATTGCTCCATTAAGGGGAGATTATCAGGGCGAATCATCCCGCTTTCGACTTCATTACGGAGGGCTTGAGTAACCGCGTAGTTAAACGATTGCAGCATTCCCGCTACATCTCGTAAAGGCGATCGCTTCATGCGCCGTTCACCCAAACTCCGAGCCGGTTCTCCTTCAAAATCAATAATGATGAAATCTTTACCAGTGTACAGGACTTGCCCCAAATGGTAGTCTCCATGAGTCCGGGTACGCCTTGCCGTAATTTTTTGCTCCAGCACTAACTGGAAGCGCCCCATAATCTGATCGCTACTGTTGAGAACAGCCTGCGCTAACTGTTGGGTGTTCGGTGGGAGTTGCTTCAGGCGATTTTTCAACAACAGCAACACTTGCCCGGTGAGGTTCCGGGCGTACTGGTAAATTGAACGCTGATAAAAGGAGGAAAAGGGTTCTGGGGCAAAGTCGGGATCATCGGTATTTGAGGCTAGAGCAATATGCAGTTCAGCGGTACGCTGCCCTAACAGTTGAGCACTAGCGAGATAAGAACCGATGGTGAGGGACGCCAATTCCGGAATTTCGCTTGCTTGCAAATCTAAGAGGGAACCGGAGGGAACCGGCACCTCGGTGATCTCCGCCTGCTGCACTGAAACATGCTCGAAGTAAGTTCGCAAGCTATCGAGGGTATACTCCCAGCTACTGCGGGTATCGGGGATAAACTCTTGCAAGATGCCCACCGTCATGGTTTCAGCGCGGGGACGGCGGTATTCTAAAGCCCCAGCAATGGAAGCAAAGTGTTCCAAGAGTTTCTTTTCGGTGAGGAAGCGCCCAATTTCCAACTCCGGGTTGATGCCTTCCTCCACTTTGCGGAACAGTTTCAGGATAAAGCGAGGAACGCTTTCGCGTCCCGCTTCGCTCACACCATAAATAATTGAGGTATTGCTTTGCTCACCCTTCATCAGGGAAGGGTCAATGTTAGAGGCATCTTTGTAGAGTTGTGGGAATAGATCGGTCGAGGTGGCGACCAATTCTCCTACCATCCCCTGGTAACGTTGATGATGAGCGATCGCTTCTAAGGGGAAGGTTAAAAAGTTTTTGTCTGCAACGGCATCAAAGATCACCCCAGTTTCGTTGTTTCCGGGAACCTGGAGGTAAGCCACAACCGATTGAGGCTTCTCTGCCAAAAGATTCGTCCCGGTTTCACCGTCGGCATAAGCTAGGAACAACAGGTACGTTTCCGGGTCGCCTTGGATATAATCTACGCGTAACCATACCATCTGAGCGTCCATGTCTTTGTAGGACACTGGAATCATCTCGGTGATATGGGCGGATTGAACTTTCCGGGCTTTGCCACCAAACCAGCGACAGGTGTATAGATAATCGGGCAGGCTGGATTCTAACGCCGCTTTCGATTGAATTTGAGAAAACACACTCTGCCACTTGCCATTCGCCACGAGAGTCGGCAAGGTGGATTGAGGTTTAGAGGCTTGGAGTGAACTGGGTTGAAGCTTGAGGGTAAACCAATAAAACGAGTAAGGACTCACACTGAGGAAGTAGGGTGAATCTCCTACGGGTGGGAACTCGGTTCGACCAAAAATCTCCACCGGCACCGTACCCTTAAAGGCGGATAAGTCTAATTCCACCGTCTGGACAAAGCGGGATAAATTCGCCACCACTAAGATGTGTTCATCTTGATCGGTGCGTGTAAAGGCGAGTACTTTCCGGTTTTCTGGGTGCAAGAATTCAAAGCTGCCTTTGCCTAAGGCTTGGAACCGCTTGCGGGTGGCAATCAGGCGTTTCATCCAATACCACAGGGAGTTTGGGTTGCCCCGTTGGGCTTCTACGTTCAGCGCTTCATAGTGATATTCTGACTCCACGATGACGGGTAAATACAGCTTATGGGGATTAGCACGACTAAAACCCGCATTCCGATCCGAACTCCACTGCATCGGGGTGCGAACCCCATTGCGATCGCCAACATAAATGTTATCACCCATGCCAATTTCATCCCCGTAGTAAAGCACAGGGGTACCAGGGAGAGACAGCAAGAGACTATTGAGCAATTCAATTTGGCGGCGATCGTTCCCCAATAGGGGAGCCAAGCGGCGGCGAATCCCTAAGTTAAGTCTTGTTTCGGGGTCTTGTGCATAAACCCGATACATGTAATCTCGGTCTTCATCACTGACCATTTCCAGTGTCAGTTCGTCGTGATTCCGCAGGAACAATCCCCACTGACAGTTATCGGGAATCGCAGGGGTTTGTTGGAGGATGTCACTAATCGGGAAACTATCCTCCATCCGTAGAGACATGAACAAACGAGGCATCAGGGGAAAATGGAAATTCATGTGGCATTCATCCCCAGCCCCATAATATTGCACCGCATCCTCAGGCCATTGATTCGCCTCCGCCAGCAGCATCCGATTGGGGAACTTTGCGTCTACATGCTGGCGTAGCTGCTTCAGGAAAGCATGGGTTTCCGGCAGGTTCTCGCAGTTGGTTCCTTCTCGCTCATACAGATAAGGCACGGCATCCATGCGTAGCCCATCCACGCCCATCTCTAACCAGAAATCCAGAACCTCAAAGACGGCTTGGCGCACGGCAGGATTGTCGTAGTTTAAATCCGGCTGATGCGAGTAAAAGCGGTGCCAGTAGTAAGCTTTGGCAATGGGGTCCCAAGCCCAGTTCGAGGTTTCAAAATCTTGGAAAATAATCCGCGCTTCTTGGTACTTTTCGGGAGTATCACTCCAGACGTAAAAATCGCGTTCTACACTACCTTTCGGTGCCCGACGCGCCCGCTGAAACCAGGGATGTTGGTCGGAGGTATGGTTGATAATTAACTCGATGATGACGCGAATGCCACGCTGATGCGCCGCCTCTAAAAATTCTTTGAAATTGTCTAATGTGCCATAGATGGGATTGACACTGGTGTAATCGGCAATATCATACCCATCATCCCGCAGAGGTGAGGGGAAAAAGGGCAGTACCCAGAGTGCCGTGACGCCTAAATCTTGTAAGTAATCGAGTTTTTCTGTCAGTCCCCGAAAGTCACCAATGCCATCACCATTGCTATCAGCAAAAGCACGAACAGGCACCTCGTAAATGATGGCGTTCTTAAACCACAGAGGATCGTCCTTCAATATCGAGTGAGCAGTTTGCATGAAATATTTTTTAGTTTTTAGGTTTTAGTTTCATTGATATCGTGCAGTAGCTAAGTTTAGGGGGCAACTGTCAATCGAAAGATGCCTTGGCACTGACCTACACTCAAAAAAATATATCTAACTCCCAATG
>DATNQL010000405.1:0-5497 GCA_036704025.1 Stenomitos sp. | reverse complement strand
TTGAGTGACGTGATGACTTTAGCGGTTGTTACTTCACGTCTCTCAACATAGGGGATGGCTAGCAGTTCATTGGCCAAGCGGGTATTTTCCGCCGTCATTTCGGCAAACAACTGTTGCTTTACCTGGTTGAGGTGATGAAATTTCAGCTTTATGGTTAGCGTCACTTTAGTCATGCCATGATCATACCCCACCCTTTATACGGACGTGTAAAAAACCGCCAGATCGGGAGAACCTGGAAAGAAACCACGGGGCGGACGCTGTAAGCCCTTGAGCCGTTCTTTAGCAACGAAAGATACATCAGGCGATCGCTTATTCCCATTCTTTAAGGTAAAGGCTGTACTCGAATCGCAAACCGTTCCCAACTTGTGTTGCCGAACATATATTGCCAGAAGACCCCCCAGAAATGAGCCAATTCCACCATGCTCCATCCCTGAATTGCCCATATCTACAAGCGCCCCATTCACCAACTCATAGCGATGCCCATCCTTGGACAATGCCATAAATTCCTCATCTGTCCAAACCTTTTTCTCAGTGGAGATTGTCATAACCCAAGCGTCCTGAGATGTTCCCGAATCCTTGCTTCTAGTGTGGCATGTTCAACGATTGGCAAAGAGCCATTCCTCTTTCACACATTCCTAGAGATTAGCGCGATCGCAAATTTAATTTTTTTGGTAACTCCTCAAAGGGAACGCCCACTAACTCACAAAATACCGCCCACTGTGCGCGAGTCATCGCTGGTTCAACCCCCCCATTTTCCCAACGCCTCAGCGTAGACGTGGACACTCCTAAACGAACGGACAACTGCTCCTGAGTCAGATTTGCCTGTTCGCGCAGTCTTTTCAACGGAGAGCCATTTTCCTCTGGCTGTTGACTTGATTTTCTCGCTGACATATCATCATATACGCGATTCAACTTAATCGCTTCATTCAATCGATTGTAGTAATCTTTTCACGAACACAACAGTGGGCAGACACCCCTCGATACTCACCTACGTTCCCGGTAAACGTCTGCCCCGTTTTTCAGTGTCTTCATCATAATGGATTCCAGGGATTCTATGAGTTACAAAGAACGTCTCCAAGCTTGGACGATTGTCCGTCTTCTTCCCGACATGCAACGAACCATTGTCGGTCGGTTCCGCCATCGCTCGGATGCAGACGGTCACGTCCACTTCTTACGCCAGCAAATTCCCCATGCTTCCTTTGTCGTAGTCTTTGACTCTCAATCAGGAATCGAGCAATAGCTCGTTCCTAGTTATATAGTGTCCGGTTGATGACCTTCATAAAAGCGCCTGTTTGTCGTGAGTGCTTCATCGCGCCCACGATCAGAGGACTTCCATTCCTATTCCTCACTCCAAACTGCCGCATCCTGTGGTTCTCTGACGGGACATGATATTAGCCAAAAAAATCTAGAGGTTCCTGTAGAGTTCGCCCTGCTTGTCTCCCTTGGCAGAAGTCAACCTGTTCTGCCGGAACCTCTCCACATCGTTTCCTGAAAATTTAGCTGAAACCAAAGCTAGAACAGTTGTTCAAACCGCAAGACATCTGGAGCTTTATCAAAATCCAACCCTATACTGGTAAAGAAGTCCGGATCGCTACGCCTCTACTGAGTAGCTTGGTTGTAGATGCCTGCCAGAGTAAAATACATCCGGTCTCTCATCTGCCGACTACAATTCTTGGGTGCCCAATTAACCGTGTTCATTGGTCGGCAGAGGTTTACCAGACTTTAATCCCACCATCCAATCGCATCATTCAACCGTTCAGTCCGTAAAATAACAATTGCTCTAAAATAAAAGACCCCCAAGGGAATGGGTGCATCCTATTTAACCAATCTAGTTCCTGGGGTATTGGTACAACGACGTTTACAGGCGTGCTTGAGCTATGTCCTTGCAAATTTGGGATGCACCTGAATGAACCTTTTACGTATGTTTCAGCCGACCGATCCAGATCGACCCCTGGGCGGACGCTACAAAGTCATTAGTCAATTGGCCGCCGGTGGGTTTGGTCAAACCTTTGTCGCACACGACTTGCACATGCCGGGTCAACCCCAATGCGTAGTCAAGCAGCTCAAGCCTCAAGTGAGTGATGTTGAGAGTCTGCAAACGGCAAGACGGCTGTTTGATACAGAAGCTCAAGTTCTCTATAATCTGGGCAATCACGACCAAATTCCCCGCTTATTAGCTCACTTTGAAGATAATCAAGAATTCTATCTAGCCCAGCAATTAATTGAAGGAGATCCACTCACCGAGGAACTGGCATCGGGTCAGCCTTGGTCGGAAACTAAAGTGATCGCCCTGCTGCAAGATCTCTTAAACGTCCTATCGTTTGTCCATCAACAGCAGGTGATCCACCGTGACATCAAGCCATCCAATCTCATCCGCCGCCGACGAGATGGCAGAATCGTCCTTATTGATTTTGGGGCTGTCAAGCAAGTCAGCACCCAAATGATCAATTCCAAAACGGGACGAACCAATATGACGATTTCTATTGGCACTCACGGTTACATGCCAAAGGAACAGTTGCTGGGAAATCCCAGGTTTAGCAGCGATGTCTACGCCGTCGGCATGATTGGCATTCAGGCGTTAACCGGCATTCACCCCAGGCTCTTGCCCGAAGATGGGAATACGGGTGAAGTGGTGTGGCATGACCGCATCCAACAAGTTAGTCCTGAATTCGTCGCTATTCTTGACAAGATGGTGCGCTATGAATTTCGTTCTCGTTACATATCAGCGGTAGATGCGTTACAGGCATTGCGGAGCTTACCCGCCCACTTGTTGGAATCTGTACCTAACCCCCAACCGTTGCCAGAAGCATCGGGCGCAGTTCCACTCCCAGAACGCCAAACTCCTCCCACCGCTACTGGGGCGACAGTACCGATCATGGGCGTCGCGCCGAATCATACTCCTCCGACGGCACCCAATACCGCGTCAATCTCTGGGCACTCTACCCCCACTATTGCCACGGGCACTGAGCCATTCCCCCAGCCCACTACCCCGTCGTCGAACTCTCAACACTCAGAACCCACGGTTGCCGCTAGCGTCAATCCGTTCCCCCCACCCGCCGCCGCTGCGTCAGGTTCTCAGCATTCAGAACCTACCGTCGCCACTGGACCCGATCCGCTTTCCCCACCTGTCGCCCGCTCAAAGCCAACGGTAACTGTACCAGGCAGCGGACAGCCCTCTTCTAGTCAGCTTTTGCCGATGATAGGTGGCGTTGTCGCGCTGGGTGCAAGTCTTTGGGTTGTTAAGAGTGTCTTATTTCCTCAAACGCCTCAAACTCCTAGTCCAGGTAATAGTGTTGCTGCTGTTAGTGGGAATAAAAGTACCGATCCTCAACAGGCAACAGAACTCCTGAGCCAAGCCGATCGCCTGCGGGACGCTGAAAATTACCAGGAAGCGATCGCAACTTACGAAAAAGCGATCGCACTCAATGCCAATGAGGCAAAAGCCCATTGGGGACTCTGCTACAGCCTCAACCAGATGGGCAAGCCAACGGAGGCGATCGCCGCTTGCGATCGAGCGCTTGCGATTAACCCCAACTACCCAGAAGCGTTATGGAGCAAAGGGAACGCCCTTCACCAACAAGAGAATTACCAGGAAGAACTCAAACTCTATAACAAAGCGCTGCAAATTAATCCCAACTTTGCAGACGCCTGGAATAATCAGGGAGTCGCTCTGTTGAAACTGAATCGCTTTGATGAGGCATTTGCCGCTTTGGACAAAGCCACTCAACTCAAGCCCAATGGGGCAGATGCTTGGGCAAACCGAGGAAATGCCCTCTTCGGACTCAGGCGCTATGATGATGCCTTTGCCTCACTTGAAAAGGCTATTGAAATTGACCCTAATCACACTAATGCGAATAACCTATTGCAAAAAGCAAGACGAGAACTCGGTCGTTATGGCGACGACCGAGGAAAGGCAACAGACAAAAATAAGAAAGAAAAAGCTAAAAAATAAATCTACAAATTAAGTCATGAATAATTACAAATAAATCATGATAGAGAGACGGTTGCTCCAATCTCTTGAAGAAATGAACTTCCCCGTCGCATGTTTGTAATGTTACCCAAGCGCTCTGATCGGTCTAATGACTCTCACTGACGTTGCCACACCCCGCGAATTGAGCCGTACAGCAATTCGAGAGCCTGCTCTCAAACCCAGCCGATTAATGACTCGCCGACTAATGGTGATGTTTCTGGTTTGACCATTCGACTGGGCAAACTCTACTGTTTGACCGTTAATGCTATTGATAGAGCCGGCCAGTTCCCCTGCTTGGGTGGCTTGACTTAGTAAGAATGTAGGTGACTTGGAACCCTCTAAATTGATAGCACTTGCTGGATATGCAGACACTGCTGAAATCAGCAGTGGCAACATTAGACCGGTGAATACTGTCTTTGTATGAATCCGCACGTTCTCCTCACTTTAACTCGTCGATAATCAGACACCAACCTAACAACCTCATTAAAGGTTGGCAAGGTTTTTAAAAGAAAAATATTTTGAAAAACCTATGCATTATTAATACAATTAAGAATAAAAATATCCGGAAATAAATAATATAATCCTGGAAAATTAGTTATGGGATAGCAACAGAATACTGATTCTTCTAAATATTCTTTCGTCAAAAATAATGAGTGATGCTGAGAGCTAAATTCCAAGTTGTAGGTTTCATGTTGCTCGGCTTGAGTGGAATGATGTTTATCCTCATTCATCAGCCCCAAACAACTAGACCTAGCGCTCTGAAAGACACGACGCCAACCAACCCACCTCAGCCGCCAGCCCAGCTACCTACTGTTGCCAAACAGACGGTGACAACCAATCCGCCTCAGCCCCTAAAGCCTTCTGGGAAACCAAAACCACCTGCCCCTAAAAAGTTAAAGTTATCAGTAAAGCGTCCCTCTCAAGTAATCGATCCAAAAAGTCTGAGTAAGGGTACTCATTTGGTGATTAAACTACGCGATCGCCGAGTCTATGTCTATAAAAACAGAAAATTGAAAGTGAGTTACCCCGTCGGCATTGGCAAAGCGGGATGGGAAACCCCCACAGGCAATTATAAAGTGATGGATATGCAGCCCCATCCGGTTTGGGAGGAACCTTGGACCGGTAAAGTGATCTTAGAAGGCTCCAATAATCCCTTAGGAGCTAGGTGGATCGGTTTTTGGACGGATGGACGCAACTCAATTGGCTTTCATGGAACTCCTGCCGAAAAGTTGGTGGGACAGGCGGTTTCTCACGGTTGCGTCCGGATGCGTAATCGAGATGTTGTTGCCTTATATGAGCAAGTCAAACTGGGAACACCTATCACAGTGAAGCCTTAAGAAGAATCGGGTGAAGTTTGAGGTCCTCAGATCCAATTTTTGTCCCCGCGTCTCCCCTTCCCCGCGTCCCCGCGTCCCTAATACCGAGTTGCGTTCAAACATAGTAGTTGAGATAGACACGGAGACAGGGGGACGCTCCCGACGCGGAGAAATTCAATGTGCTACGTATGAATGCAACTGCGTATAAATC
>DATNQL010000404.1:0-2457 GCA_036704025.1 Stenomitos sp. | reverse complement strand
ATTGGCATTCACCGAGGTGAGGTTGTACTGGGTACTATCGGCTTTACATCCCGGATTGAGTCTACCGTCATTGGAGATGCGGTGAATGTGGCAGCACGAGTTGAGGGTCTAACCCGGAAATATGACTGTTCTATATTAGTGACGGAGTCAGTGGTGGTGGCGCTTCAGCATCCACAGATATTCAATCTACGATTAGTGGATGACTCTGTTAAGGTCAAAGGCAAAAGTGAGCCTGTGGCGATTTATGAGTTGATTGTTTGAGAACATGTGATAATAATCCCCCACTTCCCTCCTCTTAACGGTGGTCACAAACTTCTGCCAAGCTAGCCTAGTAGATTAAGGCTGGAACTCATGCGAGGAACTGGGGGAGATCAAAGGGCTTGACAACGCACCCTATGCTCCACAAACGCTGCACGGTTGTTCGTTCACATCTGTGTTACAATCCCGACAGAACATTAAATTCGGCTGTGTAGTTTGCACTCAAGTACGGACAAGCCACTCTCCGAATCATAGTTCTCTACAACCCTGATTCTGGAGAATCTCCATGTCAATTTATGTCGGCAATTTATCGTATGAGGTTACCGCAGAAGACCTCGGCGAAATCTTTAAAGAGTATGGAACTGTCAGTAGAGTTCAACTGCCTACCGACCGAGAAACAGGACGACCCAGAGGGTTTGCTTTTGTAGAAATGGGAACAGAGGCAGAAGAAACGGCTGCGATTGAAGCTCTTGATGGTGCGGAGTGGATGGGCCGTGACCTAAAAGTGAACAAGGCTAAGCCTCGCGAAGACAGACGCCCCTCTGGTGGGGGAGGAAACTGGGGGAATTCCGGTCGATCTTCAAGACGCAACTACAATTAAGATTCAAAATTTAACTCTGAGGTCTTAAGGGTAGGCATGAATTCTACCCTTTTTTAAGCTCAGGGTGACTGGATGGTTTATAGCAGGTGTTTCAGAAGCGCTATCTCTTCTCAAGTGAGAAAGAGAGCTGATTTCTTGTCATCTTCCTACCCCAAGTGTTCAGTGAAACGAATTTTGGATGGATCGCGCTTTTAGTGTGGAGTGGCTCAGTTTTCGTTCAAAACTTTAGTATTAAGCTAACGCTCCACTGGCTTCCAAGATCCAAAGGGGCATTCTTCCTAAGCCCCACTACGCTATCGCTATCGCTGGCTAGACCGATGGGTAACTCTTTTTCTGCGTTATCCAAAGTGGCTTCGATAACGTTATGAATCAAGCCCCCATAGGGGTTTGTCGTAAAAATTTTAGATGGTTAATCACACAAGGAGAAACAATGACCCAAGTCATTCTTGGCGAAAACGAAGGGATTGAATCAGCCCTGCGTCGATTTAAGCGACAAGTTTCCAAAGCTGGGATATTTCCAGATATGAGGAAGAATCGTCACTTTGAAACCCCCCTGGAAAAGCGTAAGCGTAAAGAAATTGCCCGACATAAGCAGAGTAAGAGGCAATATCGCTTCAAATGAAATCCGTCTTCAACGAAGCTAGATGAATAAATCTGTTCATCAGAAACTCAAAACAGAGCGATTGAGGCGATAGTTCTCAAAGGTTTAATTATGACTCCAGAAGCAATACGTGTGATTTCTCAGCTTAGACGGGAGTTCTACTCTGGCTTCGCCGCCGCGATGAATATGTCTGTGAGTATTACAACTAGTCATCCATCTACCGGTAATCCGCCCATCGCCTTTTGGATAGATGACCGACAACGGTTCAATTATTTACGTGTGTTTGCTTATAAAGCCCCTGATGAATTACTCCCTGAGCGCCCCTTTATTCTGCGAGTTTCTGTGAACAAGGGGGGTGGTATAGCCACAGCCGCCAAATGGAGAAGAGGGTGTCGAGGCATGAATCAGGGTTGGGACTTCGAGTTAACACTACTGCCCGAAGAAATCTTGGACTTTTTACCTTGGTTAGTGAGCTTGGTGAAGTCCCAAGACCAGGGTTCTGCGGCCTATTCCTCTGAGCCACCCCATCCGTTTTACTTCAAACCGTCCCATGTTTCCTCTAACCAGGAAATTTGGACTCAGAAAGCTTGGCAAGAAAGCAAAATTTCTCATATTCCCGTTGGTGTAGGGCTAGAAAATTTGCTGCCGAGTGCCAAGTCTTTCTAGTTTAGTGTCCGTTGATTCGTGCCATCCGCTTCAACCCAACCTAAAGGGCTTGCGCTCTAAGCCATGCAATCGGCAAAGTCAGCAGCTTCTGGGGTTTGGGAACGAAGGCTCTTGTACTAAAGACATCGTATTGGTTCTGTTCAATTACATCGAGAATGCCTTGATAGAGCATTAAGGCGGCCCAAACAGGCCAACGGGAGTCAGGACTGAGTGAGCGGATGCCTTTTTCTGACAGGGTGAAAAACTTACGTGCCCGTTGAATTTGGAAGCGCATGAGTTCGCGCCAACGGTCATCAACAACGCCATTGAGTAAGTCTTCTTCGGTGTAGTC
>DATNQL010000403.1:0-3762 GCA_036704025.1 Stenomitos sp. | reverse complement strand
ACCCATTTCTTCTGGAGAAATGCCGAATCCCGTGTCTTCTATCTCAAAACAAAGGGTTATCGGTTGAAGGTTTAAAGTTGGCAGATGGGAAGACGGCTGATAAATTTTATCTAGAAATGCATTAGAGTTTTCCATTTTTATCTTACTTGCTACTCGCAAAGTAACACCCCCCTCAGAGGTAAATTTAATCGCATTACCTAGGAGATTAATTAAGACTTGACGTAACTTACTTTCGTCCGTTTGCACATATTGAGGAAGGGTGGGGGTGCGGTCAAAGACTAATTGTAAATTCTTCTTTTGGACGGGTAACTTAAACATCGTTTCAAGAGTATCTAGCAGATGATAAAGGTCAAAACTATTCTTATTTAAAGTGACCCGACCCACCTCAATTTTGGACATTTGCAGAACATTATTAATCAGTTCGAGTAAATGTTCACCAGAGCGTTGAATAATTTCTAAATACTCCTGTTGTTCTGGAGTGAGGGATGAGTCACGAGTGAGTAATTGGGTAAAGCCAATGATGGCATTGAGGGGAGTACGCAGTTCGTGACTCATATTGGCGAGGAATCGACTTTTAGCGCAATTTGCCGTTTCTGCTACCTCTTTTGCCTGTTGTAATGCGGCTTGTGCTTGCTTGTGATCGCTAATATCTTGGCTGACAGAAATCACATGAGTTTCTCCCCCCAAGTCAATCAGTTCAGCCGATAACAATGCGGTTCTAATTTCACCAGATTTGGTTCTAAAACTGAATTCATAGTTGCGAATAACGCCTTCCTCTTGCAGGAGATGGAACAGTTGAGTACGGTCTTTCCAATTCACCCAAAGATTCAGCTCGACGGCAGTACGACCTAGCACTTCTTCCCGAGTGTAACCGATAAACTGACAGAAACTATCATTAATTTCGATATGACAGCCATCACTTTGTCGAGTAATGGTGAAGGCACTCGGACAAGAACGGAAGGCTTTGGCAAACTTTTCTTCTGATTGGCTGAGTGCCTTCTCTGCAAGCTGGCGAGCCATTGCTGCTATTTCGCTAGCCCGAATTTCTTGTTGGAGTTGTCGATTTTTTTCTTCTAATTCCTGAGTGCGATCAGCAACTTTTTGTTCCAAAATTCGGTTATAATCCGCTAATAGTTTCTCTGTTCGTTTGCGTTCCGTAATATCTTGCAGAGCATTGATACTATAAGCAATGTTTCCATTGGCATCATAGATTGGTGTTGACCAAACTTCAATAGGAATTCTTTGCTCACCTTGATGGATTTCCAAATCGTCAGCCGTGACATTTTCCCCTTGAAGTGACCGCACGATGGGCAAGTTTTCTGATGGGTATAATTGATTTGTCCCTGCAAGATAGACTTGATATGCTTCTGAAAGCTTCTCACAGGGTGTGTCTGGATCGACTCCTTTGCCAAAAATTTCTTTCCCTCTTTGATTCAAAAAGTAAAGTTTGCCATTCGCATCCAGGACTCCCACACCCACAGGAACAGCTTCTAAAAATTGAGCCAGCTTACGTTCGCTTTCCTGTACAGCTTCATCGGCTTGGTCTTGTAATTGGTTGACGACAGTATCACCATGTTCCGTTGAAGTTTCCAACAAGATTTTGAGGTCAGCATTTTCCTGTTTCAAGGCTTGCTGTTCTCTGGAAAGACGTTGATTTTCAGCTTTGAGTTGACAAAGCTCTATCTGAGTATTGATTCGGAAAATCAGTTCTTCTTGAGAGAGGGGTTGGGTTAGATAATCATTGACCCCAATTTTTAAACCATTGGCCCAATTCTGAAATTGGTTTTTATCACTTAACCATAAGATAGGCACTTGCTCAGTCTGCCAAATTTTACGAATTTTTTGAGTCAAGTTATAGCCTGATTTATAGGGCATACCCAATAATATCAAGTCGGATTTTAGACCGCTCTCTATAATTTTTAAGGCTTCCTTGCCATTACTGGCTTGGGTAATGTCATATTGGGCTTGGGATAAATATTGGACGAGTAACTGACGATTCTCTATTCGATCGCCCACGATCAGGATTTGGTGATTCTTGCGTTGCATATCATATTTAAGATAGGTGTAAGTTGTTCCATTTCCAGAAAGAAATGACTTTAGGGGTACGATATGTTCCCCAGTCGATAACACCTAGCACACAAGAAATATGCTCACCTGCCTAATGTTGATTGTGAGGGGAATCAAAATTAAGAATTAGCCCTTTAGAACCCCATGCGGGTTTACATTAGGATGGCTTTTGTAATCATGCAACTTGATATGTTCAAGATTGCAGGTTTCCGTAATAAACCCCTATCCAATCAGAGATGAAGAGTAAAGAATGAAGGATGAAAAACGGCCTGTTTGATCGGCTAAAGAGTTGCAGGCTCAACAGCTTGGCTTTAAGGCCGTTGTTCAAAGCTCTCTCACCCAAACCGTATTTCATCCTTCATCCTTAAAAATTACTCTTCCACTTGTAGAATTTGTGGCACTTTAAAGAAGTCACCATCCTGATCAGGAGCTTCTCCTAGCAGTGCATCTCGGTTAGGGTAAGGTTGCAACTCATCCGGGCGAGTGACATTACTGACATCAATCGCCCTGGTTGTCGGTGCGACATCTGTTGTGTCTAATTCGCTCAGTTGTTCAAAATATTCCAAAATGCTACTCAGTTGAGCCGTCATTTGCTCCTCTTGCTCCACTGCCATTTCCAGGCGGGCAAGATTAGCCACTTTACGAACTTGTTCTCGGTCAATAATAGACATCGTTAGTTGTTATAGGGTTTTAAGTCTTAGGTTGAAGGTTACAGGTTAGAGATACCACTTGCCAACTTGTCAACATTCAACCTACTAACATTTAAAAGTAGACATCCAGCTCCGATCGCCCTGTGGTTTTCAGCCAGTTTTGTGCCTCAATGTAGTTATTTGGGGCAAGGCGAATCGCACGTTTCCAGTATTCAGCCGCTTGGTCAAACAAAGCATTAGCCCCATCTGAGTTTCCCGCTTCCTTCGCCTGTTCCCCCTGGTAGTGATAAATGACAGCAATATTGTTCAGCGCTTGAGGCAGACGTGGATTGAGTTCGATCGCCTCATGATAGTATTCCAACGCTTGCTCATGCTCACCGTTGCTGGCGTGAATCAACCCCATGTTGTAGAGGATATAGCTCTTATCGTAGGGGTCTTCCTCGAGCGTTAGAGCTTCTTTATAGTTTTCCATGGCTTCAGCATATTCACCATCCGCTTGAGCTGACATTCCGTCACGGTAGTAGGCAAAGGCTTCTTTGGCTTGCTTGTTCGTCGGCATCAGCTTCAGGATTAGATCCGCCATTACCGTAAAGCTTTTGTCAATGAAGTTATCGTTACGTTGAGTTCTGGGCATAGATACCTATATGTTATTGCGCTCAGTTGACTAGGGTAGCGTGGCTAGTTGGCGTTTTCCGATACTACTTGTAAATTTAACTGATTCACCGGGAATTCCATCGCTCAGGGTGATGTCTTCCGTTTTAGCCAAGGAATCAGCAATATTGCTTAATCAGCTGATAGCAGAGGCAGGAAGGCATTGGCGAACATCACAGCCTGGGTGCGATCGCGCACCTTCAACTGACTTCAGATGAATGTCACTGACTTAAGCGATCTCCTACAGAATTTGCCCCCTAAATCCCCCAATTTTGGGGGACTTTGAATTCTGACTCCCCCAGAATTGGGGGTTGGGGGGCGGATTGGTTCGTTAAGTCAGTGCCATTTGACTTAAGATGAATGTCACTGACTTAAGAACTCTCCTACCTCACCA
>DATNQL010000402.1:0-3251 GCA_036704025.1 Stenomitos sp. | reverse complement strand
TGGGTTATTTCCAGGGTTATCTGTAGGTTTATTGGCAGCAGACAACGGCTCTAACTCATCCGGGGAAAAGATGTAGCTATCCAGTGGACGTTCGCGCTCATCTGTGCAGAAGCGACGCATCCCCGTCTCTTGCAAGGGGTTTCTGGTGCCAGAACCCGAATGGCAGCAATCCAGGATAATGGAAATGTGGGGGTCTTTTTTTGAGACTTCACCAATCAAGTATGCCAATTCTTTATCGGCGAAACCCCAGCCTCCTTCGCTGCGGCTGTCATAACAGACTAAAGTTTCCTCTAGTCGATCTGGCTCTAAGTGCCAAAATTCCTTGGGGGTTTTTGCTTGAGAACCATGACCACTGTAGTAAAAGAGGACTACATCGTCGCTCCCAGCCTGACACAGATGCTGCCGAAACCCATCAATGATTGCCTGACGGGTGGCATCTTGGTTCAAGAGTTTGCGTAGATGCACCTGATATCCCTCTTCTCCCTCTTCTTGAGACACCCGCTCTTTCAAATACTCTTCTACAGCATTGATGTCGTTCACACAGCCACTCAATGGAGTGATGGGATCAGCGTATTCGTTGATTCCAACTAGTAGCGCATAGAGATTACGAGTCATGTCTATCTCACCTTTTTAGAGGTAGTTTTTAGAGGATTTTATCTATTCTTAAGCCCATTTTTGTGCAACTGTCATAGGGATAAATAGGCTCTAAAACACCTCCAAAGCATGGTTGAAAAACCAATCACCTGAATCTTTACGCTTCAGGAGCTGGTTGGTACGAGCATGAATTGTCAAGTACTGACTGGAACTGGCAGGAGCCATGCAGCCTTCCATGAGCCTGCTCCCAAGACTCCATCAACCTCTAGTCCCTTCTGACCTTGAAACTCCCTTAACACTTCATCGCAGCGCTCATCGAATACGCCATCGTCTCCCTTGCCCGTGGAACCACCAGAACCAAAATCCCAGCCTCTTTTTATCATTTGTTGCTGCCATGTCAGTACATCATCTCCTTGCATGAATGGAGGAGTTCTGAGGGCGATATAGCGCCCAGGCCATACAGGATAATCAGGTTCAGTGGGAGGATTAGAAATCTCGTTATAGGGTGGACGACCGAAACCTTGGACGAATTTCATCAGTCGCTTCCGACGCATGACCATTCCGCCGTTGGAGTCGTTGTCCTCACTCGTATTGCCTTCAATAGTAGTTATTGTGCCATCGGTATTGACGGATTCGACAATACCAACATGGTCAGAAACACCATCATTCTTCCAGTCGAAGAACACTACATCACCTACTTTGGGAGTTTTCGACCACTGTCCCTTTTCACGGAACCACTTTACTCCATAGGGACAGTAGGCAAAGCCCTTGGACGTGCTGATTTTCAATGGCAGATTAGCCTGATAGAAGCAGTAAGAGACAAACATGGCACACCAAGGCTGCTCGTTCATCCCATACCAAACACCGAACTTGTTACGGTTACTATCAGCAGGTGACTCTTTGTAACCGATTTCCCGCGCTGCGATCGCAAGCACATCTTGTGGAGTTGTCATTGTTCTCTACTCCCTGAATTTAAACAAATTTGACAAAAAGTTATTCCAGCCTCATGCCAAAACGTTTTTGTTGAATTGGCTATCCCTATTCGTGAGGCTTAGCATTGACAGAAAGTCATCATCCTTAGATGGTGTCGGAAATTCTTCAAGCAACAATTTGATACTGCCGTCTCAAAGTGTCGTTTGTGTATTTCTCGCCAGACTTTTGGCTAATAAGAACGTCCAAACCCTTATTCATCTGAAATCAGAATGAATTTATTTATTAACGGCATCCATACAAGAAATAAGTTGCTTAACAAAATTCTCCTGCTAACATTTTTTCTTGCTGCTGCCATCTTAGCTTGACTTTAACGAGGATTAAACATATAAATCTCATGCAAATCTCATATAAAAACTCATATGACTGACATTCCGTTGGGTTATTTCTGCCAAGCGGGTCTAGTTGGCACCTTATAATAGGAACGTTGGGTTTTGGTCTATGTGCAGCTCAACCCAACGGAGATCGAAGATTAATTCATAAATACGGTTGTGTACCCTGAGAGAACCCTGTTGCTTGACCACTATCCCTGACAAGAGTAATTCCCTTTCCTCTGGGCTATCAACTGAGACAGCTTCTCCTTGATGTAAAATTTGGCGGTAGAGTTCCAGTAGGCGAACGGATTGCTGTTCGCTGTTGAGAATGCGATCGCGCTCCGCACACCGACAAAGGCGATCGCGTATCGTTCTCAGGTGTTCTGGCTCATCGGAGGATTCCCAATTCTCTATCACATGCGATCGCACTAAATTCTCAATCCACTCGGCTTCACCGTTTGTGGGAATAGGAGAGGGAGAAGTGCGGATGAGTTTACAGAGCTTTTGGGTTAGAAAAGGCTGACCGTTGGTCCAAGCTAATACTTCTTTAAGTACCACTTGAGGATTGCTCACTTTCTCGGTCAATCCTTGCAGCAAAGGTTGAGCTTCGTGGACTTGAAAGCCATTGAGTTGAATGCCCTGACCGATGTTAAAAGGCGTTCTCTGGGGGTCAGTAATCAAATCTGAGGGAGTTGCAGCTCCAAATAGAGCAAAGGTTAGACGCTGATACGCTGAATTAATACTGCGCTGGTTATAGCAGGAGCGAATTAGGGCAAAAAAGTCATTTACTGGAAAGTTTAAGCCCAAGACACTATCGATTTCATCCAAAAAGAGCGCTAGTTTTTTGGGAGGAGCGTTATCTTCTATTCCGACTTCCACCAGCAGGACTTCTTCAATAAATTGACTCAAGCGCTGAACGGGAGAAATGTCGAGGCGATCGTTCCACCAAGCTTTTAGATTAACCTTTCCGAGTAAGCCAAAACTCTGCCACAACTCCACCGCCAATCCCTTGTACCATTGGTCAGGGGTGACGTGTTCGCTGCCAATGCGGGTCATGTCGATCGCCGCACAGCTAAACCCTTCTTGCTGAAGGTGGTGCAGCATCCGCACCATCAGGCTTGACTTCCCCATCTGCCGCGCATTGAGGACATAACAAAACTCTCCAAGCTTCAAGGCTTTGTAGAGGTAACGGTCTGCGGCACGCACCACATAAGTAGGCGCATCGATGGGCAAACTTCCTCCCACTTGATAATCATAAGTCGAGGGTTGTTCTGCACTCCTAAGTAGGGCGTTTTCAAACTCCAGTTTGGCTTGGGTGGCTTTGAGAACGTCCAAGGTTTGTGAGAGTTCTTG
>DATNQL010000401.1:0-5438 GCA_036704025.1 Stenomitos sp. | reverse complement strand
ATTCGCGCTAATTTCGTATTCATCCACGATTTCATCAACGGCTTCTTGATTGATCGTTGATTCACTCGAATGAGTGATAATTTCTGGATTTTGAGTTTTGGATTTATCCTGTTTCATTTTTAACTCCTTTGGTATAAATATTACTCCCAACGATCGAAATAAATATCTATCTAGAGTTGACTGTTGGGTTAAGTGATATTCTTATGAAAAGTGAAGCTATAACGACGAAATGTTTATTTGTCAGTGATATATATCACCCCTGAACGTACCGAGGAATCGCTACGCTCAGGGCAATGGATATTTTGCATAAGACGCACAGAAACGAGAGATAGATAAAAATAGGTAGCCTAATTCGCGGCGACTAGAATTTGACTTTCCACACTCAGTCGGGAGAACAACCATGCAGCTCAAAAATGAAGCGGATTCCTCTCCAAATTCATCGCTGAATCACCCGACCGATGCATGTTTAGCTCATCTCATCCTCGATTCTCCTCGGACTCAAGTCGATAGTCGCCAGAGGTTGTCGAATCAAGGAAAAGAGGGGCCATTAATGCCTGAGTTTGTAACCACTACACCCCAAAACCAGCGACGCTTCGGTGCAAAAGTGGGTGGACTCAGTATCCTTTTGCTATTAGGCATGGGTACAATTCTGAATTGGCCAAGTCTTGTCAGTGGTGGTGCTAACGTGGCTAAAGCCAGACAGGCAGAAGCGAGGCATAACCTGAGTGCAATCAACCGATCGCAACAGTCGTACTACTCAGAATTTAAAACCTTTACCAACTCCCTGACCGATTTAGGTGTAGGCATCAAGCCTGAGTCAGCTGACTACAACTATGCCATTCGTACCACAAAAACGGCAGCATTTCATTATGCGATCGCTCGCCAGGGACAGTCAGAACGAACCCTGAAAAGCTATGTAGGAGGAGTATTTTGGGTACCCGCAACTCATGTTAACCCCAAAGCCGAGAAAGATGAACTCTTAACGGTCGCCATTGCCTGTGAAACGCTGTATCCCAACAACACCACCCCCAACGCCCCAACCCTAGTTAACGGTATTCCCACTTGCAGTGCTGGTACCCAGAATTTCACGATTCAACCTTGATGAGTCTTGGAAGGCACAATTTCACGCCTGGTGAGAGGAGAGGGGGAGTTAGGGAGCAGGGGAGTTAGGGAGAAGGTAAACTGTTGAAACCAGCCTGTAACATCCAGCCTTCTCTAGATTGATTGATATGCCTACGTTTTTATTAGAAGTTGGTACAGAAGAATTACCCGCAGATTTTGTCGATAGTGCGATCGCACAGTGGAAAGATCGTATTCCCCAGTATCTCAAGGAGCAATGCCTCACCACCGAAGGGATTGAATTCTACGGAACGCCTCGACGCTTAGGCGTATTGATTCAAGGACTACTCGAACAGCAACCCGATCGCGAAGAAGAAGTTAAAGGGCCACCTGCCAAAGCCGCGTTTAAAGATGGCAACCCCACCCCAGCCGCTGTTGGCTTTGCCCGTAAGCAGGGGGTAGAATTGGATGCCCTAGAGGTTAGAGATACTGATAAAGGGGAATTTGTCTTTGTTCTGAAGAAAATACCCGGTCGTCCTGCGACAGAGATTCTCACCGAACTCATTCCTCAGTGGATTTTCGGCTTAGAAGGTAGACGGTTTATGCGCTGGGGAGATGGGGATTTGAGGTTTCCCCGCCCGATTCGCTGGTTAGTGACGTTGCTGGATGGGGACGTACTGCCCATTGAATTGGAGAATGGGTCGGAGACGATCAAGAGCGATCGCATCTCCTACGGGCATCGAATTTTACACCCCCAATCCATCACCCTTTCCCAAGCAACGGATTATGTTGAATCTCTCCATTCTGTCTATGTCATGGTGGAACCTGAAAAACGAAAGAACCTGATTAAAGAACAAGTGGAGTCAGCCGCACAAAAACTAAGCGGTTATGCCCCAATCGATCAAGATTTGTGGGAAGAAGTCACTAACTTGGTGGAATGGCCGACAGCCGTCGTCGGAAAAATTGAGCAAGAATTCTTAAGTCTGCCTTCGGAAGTGGTCACGACCGTCATGGTGACTCATCAACGCTATTTCCCTGTTTTTACCAACGAAGGAGAAGGGAAATTACTGCCTTATTTCATTACGATTTCTAACGGGGACTCGAATAAATCTGACATCATTGCCGCCGGAAATGAACGGGTGATTAAAGCCCGGTTAGCCGATGGTCAGTATTTCTACAAAACGGATTTAGCTTCACCCCTTGAAAGTTACTTACCCAAGTTAGAGAAAGTCACATTTCAGGATGAATTGGGTTCGGTACGTCAGAAGGTGGAGCGAATTGAGAAAATTGCCAAACAAATTACGGAGCAATTATTGGCTGCCGAGGCAGATCGTACTGATGCTATAGAAGCAACTAACTTGGGTGGAGAAATAGCTCCTGATATCCTCCGGGCAGCGCTGTTGTGTAAAGCGGATCTCGTAACTCAGATGGTCTACGAATTCCCAGAATTACAGGGAATAATGGGGCAAAAATATGCAGCGGCTAGTGGAGAATCAGAAGCCGTCGCAACAGCGATTTTTGAGCATTATCTACCCAAGGGAGCGAGCGATAAGTTACCGGATACACTGACGGGTCAAGTGGTAGGCTTGGCTGACCGCCTGGATACCTTGGTGAGTATTTTTGGATTAGGAATGATACCCACGGGTTCAGGTGACCCGTTCGCTCTGCGCCGTGCGGCAAATGCGGTGATTAATATTACCTGGGGAAGCAATTTAACTGTTAATTTGCATCAGTTATTGCAGGATATATCAGCGGATTTTGTAACCGCTTATCCCGATAAGACTTCCCCCGTAGAATCGTTACAGGAGTTTTTTATCCAACGTATCCGCACACTTCTACAAGAAGGGAGTGTTGTGTACAACTTGCCCAATGTTGACTACGATTTGGTGAATGCGGTTTTAGGAGAAAATGACCCGGAATATACAGAGCGAGCCTTAAAAGACTTGTTGGATGTCCGCGATCGTGCCTTATTCCTCCAAGAAATCCGCAATAACGGGAAGTTAGATGAAATCTACGAAACGGTTAACCGTTCTGCTCGACTTGCTAAACAAGGAAAATTGGATACCCAACAGCTAGACCCTAAAGCAGTAGTCAATCCTGAGTTATTTAAAAAGTCATCGGAGCCAGCATTTTACGATGCTTTAGTGGAGTTAGTACCGCAAACGCAAGCCGCACAAAAACAGCGCAATTATCAACAATTGGTCGAATCGTTGGCAAAAATCGCCCCGATCGTCAGCATCTTTTTTGATGATAAGGAAAACGGTGTGATGGTCATGGACGAAAACTTGGATATCCGGCAAAATCGCTTAAATCTAATTGGTTTACTGCGTAATCATGCGCGTGTGCTAGCGGACTTTGGCGCAATCGTGAAAAGTTAGTGTTCTTTGCTCCCTGGTAATTGGCAAGTTCCCAGTCTCCTGAGTACTATGGGGAATGCTAAACCAGGGATATCTGCCATTTAATTTATGCCCAACGCTCAGATAATTGGTCTGGGACGCTCCGGAATCGCTGCCGCACGTCTCCTTCAGCAGCAAGGCTGGCAAGTCACACTCAGCGATTCTGCTAGCGCGGAAAGCATCGCTGCACGGAACAGTTCCGAATCTCTGCAACAACAACAACAAGACCTCGCGGCTGAGGGAATTACCGTTAAACTGGGTTATTCCTTAACGCTCGACGATGCCGATTTACCTCAGCTCATTGTCGTTAGCCCTGGTGTGCCTTGGGATATCCCGGTATTAGTGGCAGCGAGAAGCAAAGGAATTGACACGATTGGAGAACTCGAACTCGCTTGGCGTCATCTCCAATCCTGTCCTTGGGTTGGTATCACAGGTACTAATGGTAAAACTACCACCACAGCTCTGATTGCTGCCATTTTTCAATCCGCCGGTTTCCATGCCCCTGCCTGCGGCAACATCGGCAATGCTGCCTGTGAACTGGCATTGGAGTCAGGAGTCAGGAGTCAGGAATCGTCAAGCCAAAATCCCCCAGATTGGATGATTGCAGAAATCAGTAGTTACCAAATTGAATCTTCACACGACCTAGCTCCCCAAATTGGCGTGTGGACGACCTTTACCCCCGACCACCTCAGCCGTCATAAAACATTAGAAAATTACTACAACATCAAAGCGCAACTTTTGAAGCGATCGCAATTTCAAATCTTTAATGGCGATGACCCATACCTCCATAAAATGGGTGTGGAACACTGGCCTGATGCCTATTGGACAAGCGTAAAAGGCAAAGAGTTTCTATTGGGCGACCCCAATCGGGGATTTTACATCCAAGAGGGTTGGGTTACTTCACAAAATGAGCCAATTGTCAAGGTTGAATCCTTGCGGATGGTGGGGGAACACAATCAGCAAAACTTGTTGATGGCTGTGGCGGCGGCACGGTTGGCAGGAATTGAAAAGGAAGCGATTCAAGAGGCGATCGCTAATTTCCCTGGTGTTCCTCATCGTCTAGAACACATCATCTCTTGGCAGGGAATTGACTTTATTAATGATAGTAAAGCCACCAATTATGACGCGGCTCAAGTGGGATTATCTTCCGTGGCAAGTCCTGCGATTTTGATTGCTGGGGGTGAAGCTAAAGCGGGTGATGATACAGGTTGGATTGAGACGATTCATGCCAAAGCGGCGGCGGTTTTACTCATTGGTGATGCGGCATCTGCCTTTGCCGAACGGTTGAAGCAATCGGGCTATGAGCGTTACGAAATTGTGGAAACCATGGCGAAGGCGGTACCGAGGGCGGCGCAATTGGCTCAAGACTATAAGGCTCATGTTGTCCTGCTTTCACCCGCTTGTGCTAGTTTCGACCAATACCAAAGCTTTGAGCATCGAGGCGATGATTTCCGTCAACTCTGCCAGCAGTTGGTGGATTAGTGAGATTTTGTGCCTGTCGAGGATACCGTTGGTCAATTAACGAGGGGTTAAACCCCTCATCTCCAAAACCTAGATTGTAGGGCTGGGTAGGGGCATCCACAAGGGATGCCCTGCTTGGATGTAGGGTACCCACAAGGGGTACCCCTACGGAATTTCCCTGTTTGGGACGTCACCCCACATGAATTCAATTCGCCAACCGTATCCTTAAGTTCAACGCGGGTTATGAGGCTTGACATCATATTATTACTCATTTCCCTTTGTCGCTGGCGAACAGACAAGCTCGTCAATCCCAGGTTGATGAGGGGTTGTAGTAGAAGTTTGGGCGGTGAGAACGACTTCACCTTTCGCATTGATGAACATTCCCTGTGCTTCTACGAGGGGAGGAGTCGAAGGGGTGGCAGGAGGCTCTACCGGAACGGATGAACGGCTGATGTTGCCCGCATCACGAGTCACCCAACTGGGTGGGATTGCTCCACTGGTTTGCATGTCATCTGGGCGGGG
>DATNQL010000400.1:0-3375 GCA_036704025.1 Stenomitos sp. | reverse complement strand
AATACCGTTTACTGGGAGTTAAGAGGGCAACTGTTAAGGATGCCTAAAAGTAAAACCGAAAGACCTAATCATAATGCCCTCTCCAAGCACTACCAAGTTTTTGAGAGTCGTTGGTTTAAGAAGGCTTAACGATTTCAAGTTGTTTTATAAGTCTCAGAACTCGTCATGTTGACCCTGAATCCTAAACAATATCTATCTATGAAATTCTCCGCATCAGGAGCGTTGGCTTCACGTTGTCTATGAGCTACTTGGTGTACGCGGACAATAAAGTTCTTAACTGGAAACGTCGATCCATAGGTGTGTGACAGTTAGTTGAGGACTTTACGTCTCAGTTCACGACTTTATTGTTTGTGTTCAGCTTTTTGCATAACGTTTCAGTACCCGCTCTATCGCCCCATCTAACAAATCTAAATCAGCAGCGGGGTAGACATCATGGTACTTGCCTTTAACCTCTTCCTTCGCTGGGGGTTTAGAGTGCCGTTCCTTGTATGCCTCAGCCGCTTCCATTTCTACATGCAGCCGTTGGGAAGCCGTTACTTTCTTTTTCAAGGCTTTGATGCGATCTCCAAGCATCCAACTGTTTGATTCCGGTTCTCCTTCCAATTCCGGTGCAGGAGTGGAGGTGGAATCCGTAGACTGGCTTAACGCTTCTTCAAGCAAGAACGCTTTTTCAAAATAATCAATCAGAATGGGAATAACTGCCTCTCCCCATGTTACTTGTGGGCCAGACCAATCATTAGTTTTTGATGTGGCTAACCGACTCAATCCATAAAACTTCCCCTCTTCCGTCAACTGCCAAATTCTTTTACCGTTGTCTGGACGAACCTGGAAGCCCAGCTCAACTAACGCCTGGTTCACTTGGGCTGGTTTGATTTTTCGTCCCAATTCACCAGTCAATTGTTCCGCCACTTCAGATACAGTCATGCCGATTTCTGGGACGGATGCAGTAGAGCTAATGAGTTTTTTCGCGTCTTCAATAATGTCTGCTAGGTCGGGGAATTTTTTGGCCAGGGCATTGTATTTGAAGTGAGCGATCGCACTGTGATCTAATCCGGCGTCTGACAACCACACGGCCAGAGTGTTGATGGCTTCCATGGCGGCAGTTATTGATTCAGATTTTGCCATACCGTAGGCAGGTGTAGACTGTTGCCCGTTGCTTGTCATGACGCGGTTCAAAAACACTTCTTGGTTATGAATAAGCACACAATCCTGGTGATGTCAAATGGAAACCCTACTAGCTGAGAATTAATTCTATGACAAGAAAAGAAATCCGGCTTCAAGAAATTGAGTTCTAGTTAGAGGCTTAAGGAGGGTGCCAGGGCGAAATTTTTCGTTCTTTCAGCCAGAAAAACGCGATCACAGAGGTTAAGCAGTTCTACCTCGGTCTGCGTCTGTCGCATCAACCGCTGGAAATCTCCCGTCTCGTCAACAGTTAGGGCAATGTAGTTGAGGAACATTTTGAGATAGCCTAGGCGCGCTCGCACTGGCATAGTTGCTGCGGTGGGGGTTTGCCATAAACGATCAATATAGTGGCGTACCTCGACTAAAGGAACGGGCGTGATTGGTTCTCCTCGCAAAGCCTGCCGAATTTGATGAAAAATCCAAGGATTCCCGATCGCCCAACGTCCTACCATCACACCCGCCGCGCCCGTTTGAGAAAGCACATCTAAAGCCATTGTCGCCGAATGGATATTACCATTGGCAAGCACGGGACAATGAACCCGTTTGACCGCTTCAGCAATCAAATCATATCTCACAGAAGAGTGGTACATATCTTTCACCGTGCGACCATGCAAAGAGAGCAAATCAATGCTGTGGCGATTAATTAAATCTAGAATTTGGTAAAAGGTATCTGTATTTTCAAAGCCTACACGCATCTTGACTGTCATTGGTCGATCATTGACGGCTTGCCGCAGTTCTCCCAAAATCCGATCCACTTTTTCGGGGTCTCGCAGCAATCCACCCCCAACATTTTTACGATAGATTCTCGGTGCTGGACAGCCCATGTTCAAGTCAACTCCAGCGATATTATAGTTACACAGATCAATCGCTGTTCTGACTAAGTCGGGAATGCTTTCGCCAATCATTTGAGCAAAAATGGGGCGACCTGTGTCGTTAGAGGTGATGGCATTAAGAATGCTACGATTGAGCCGTGATGTATCATTCACGCGGAAGTACTCGGTGAAGAAGTAGTCAGGACTGCCGTAATGGGCAATCACCTTCATAAACCAGTGGTTTGTCACATCCTGCATAGGTGCAAGAGCGGTGAGGGGTAAGTCTTTCTGGAGTGATGGGGGGAGCGATACCTGGGACATAGAGATTCCCGTCAAAATGAGTAATGACTAATAACTTAATAAATCATCACGCATACCCATGACGAGCGCTCCCCTAAGTTGGAGGGAACTAGAAACCCTCACCGACTATCAAATTGACCCCATAAACGGTCCCACTAATCCCCAAGCCCGACTACGCCTGTTTGGTCTTCCTCAAGCCGACGTGCGAGTAACACTCTACCGCGACAACCATGCCTGGTGTCCCTACTGCCAAAAAGTCTGGCTATGGCTTGAAGAAAAACAAATCCCCTACCGCATTGAAAAAGTAACAATGTTTTGTTACGGGGAGAAAGAAAGCTGGTACAAGCGCAAAGTCCCATCGGGAATGTTACCAGCACTGGAGTTAGACGGTCGCCTCATTACCGAAAGCGATCACATTTTGCTCGCTCTAGAACTTGTCTTTGGTCCTTTAGGGCAGGGTATGGAAAGCCCCACGGTACTACCCCTGCGCCAACTAGAGCGACTTTTATTTAGAGCTTGGTGTAACTGGCTTTGCTATCCAATGGTGTCGCCTCAACAAGAGCAGCGCCACCGAGAGCAATTTATCAAAGTCGTCAATAAGGTTGAGTTGGCTCTCGCCTCTACTCCCGGTCCATACTTCAAGGAAGAGTTCGGTACGGCTGATGTGATCTTCACGCCTTATGTCGAACGCATGAACGCCAGTCTGTATTACTACAAAGGCTACTCGCTGCGAGAGGAGAATCCTTACTTGGCGGCCTGGTTCGATGGGATGGAAAGCCGACCGACTTATCGCGGCACTCAGAGCGACTTTCACACTCATGCTCATGACTTACCTCCTCAGATGGGCGGTTGCTGGGAAAATGGTGAATCGAAGATGCTGTTGAATAAAAATCGGGTGGATAATGGACCTTGGATTGGGCTGCCTGATGTGGCTTACCCAGAACCGGACTCCTCCCGTGCTGAAGCGCTAATTCGGGTAATTTTGCATCGCGCTAATATTATTCGAGTCAATCCGGCTGATGATGAATTGTTTGAAATAGCTCTGCGTTGTGCATTGACTTGGATGATGACAGGTGATGTG
>DATNQL010000399.1:0-1854 GCA_036704025.1 Stenomitos sp. | reverse complement strand
AGTTCCAATTCTTTTTACCCGCTTTGAAGGGAGCGAGAATTTCTCGGAAGAGTGCCCGTGTGCGTTCCTGTTTCAGAAAATGCTCTTGATCGGGTGCCCACTCATAACTATAACCCGGAGAAATCATCATGCCATCAATCTTGAGGGTTTCCAAAAAGTCGAATAAATCTTGAATTTCTTTGGGGTTAGCGCCTTCAAATACGGTGGTGTTTGTGGTTACTCGGAATCCTCTAGCTTTGGCGGCACGAATCGCTTTGATGGCAATGTCAAACACCCCTTTACGATCCACACATTGATCGTGTAATTCTCCTACCCCATCGAGGTGAACACTAAAGGTGAGGTAAGAAGAAGGCTGAAATTTATCCAAGCTTTTTTCCAGCAATAATCCATTCGTACACAGGTAAACAAACTTTTTGCGCTCAACTAATCCCTTCACAATTTGGTCAATTTGGGGATGAAGTAAGGGTTCTCCACCCGGAATAGAGACAATCGGTGCACCGCACTCTTCCACAGCGGCAAAGCACTGTTCGGGGGTTAAGTTTTGCTTGAGAACATCCGTGGGATGCTGGATTTTGCCACAACCGGGACAAGCGAGATTACACCGAAACAAAGGTTCGAGCATTAACACTAACGGGAAACGTTTTCGCCCTTTTAGGCGTTGCGTGACTAGATATTTCCCAACTTCAAAGGCTTGTTGTAGATGAATTGCCATGATGTCCTCTCACCGCTGTGAATTTTAAATTGGGAATCAGTAATTGTTAGAAGGCTACCATTGTAAGGCGAGATTCTCGATCACTGAGTGTACCCAGGCTCAAATCATTGACCGAGTTACCAAGGATTACCAATCATGGTAAACGCACTCCAATAGTAGGGATGAGAAAGATCTGGGCTTCCCAGTTGAGCTAACTCAGGGGGTAACGGGAAACGGCGACTTGTTGTCATCAGCTTTCCTTCTTCTAAACGTACCTTACCGCCAAGCATTGCCAACTGGGCTTGCCGTAGCGCCTCGGCTTTAATGGGAGCTTTTTTCAATTGCTCGTAGAATGCCGTCATGAATGCCAACGTCCCCTCATCATTGACATACCAGAGACTTCCCAGTCCCGACTTCACTCCCGCCTGCACCGCCAACCCCGCAAAGCCCAATTCTGCATTCTTATCTCCCACCGCCGTGCGACAGGCACTTAAAACCAACAACTCCACGGCTGAGTTATTCAATCCGAATTGGCGCAGTTGGTTCAGTCTTAACTTCGTGTTCCATAACTGAATGTAAGAATTGTCGGGCTTACCCGGTTGAAATTCGGCATGGGTGGCTAAATGCACAATGCCAAAGGGTTGTTTAGCACGAGCTTGCTGGAGATTTTCTAGGGTAAATGCCTCGTTGAGGAAGGAGCGACCTGTCCATAACTGCTGTGTGATCACAGACAACTCGGTCGAGACGGCGGGTAAGGCATTTTGGTCAGAGAATCGGCTCGCACCCATGCCTAACACTTGTTCATTTTTCACGCTGGCGTAGCGAGTATCGGTGAGCGAAAGGCTGGGCATTAAGCCCACACTATAGTTGGCGATAATAAAGTCGCTGCCATCATGCAACGCGGCAAGGGGTAGGGAGCGCAATCCAGTGTCCATAATGAAGACTAGATTCTTAATGTTTTGCGCTCGTAACTCCTCTTCTAGAGGAGCCACAAACCACCGATAAAGTTGCTTGCCTGAAGTTAAGTAAGCACGGGAACGTCGGCTAGTCAGGTCATTGCGGAATTCTTGAGCCACTTTGAGTACTAGCGATCGCGTAGCATTTCGTATTCGCTTGACAATCGGTTTTCCCCGATCAGTAATCAATAACACTTCGAGTGGGTC
>DATNQL010000398.1:0-7495 GCA_036704025.1 Stenomitos sp. | reverse complement strand
CCTAATTGTTGCCTAATACCAATTCCAGACCCTTCCACCAGATAGTAAATAGGATTGCGGGTGCCAAAGCGAGTCAAAGCCCCGAACCCACCATCGCCATCGAGGAAATTCATTGTACTGGCAAAATCATCCGCTTCACCGCCATTGGCGATTAGGACAACTTCTGTACTCTTACTGATCGGAAATTGATAGAGTAATTCCTCAATTTCAACATTATTGTTGGCATTTTCACCTGCAAATGCCAAATTGCCTTCAAAGGTCTGCGTTCGGGGAGTAAACGTTTCCAGTCCAACCGCTTGAAGTCTCGTTCTCAACAAATCTCGACCTGTGAAACTCGTCTCTAAATTCAGGCGAGCTCGGCTGCCAAAAATCCACACATTATCAGCGGACTCACCAAAAATATCATCCCCACTGGCAATCCCCGCCACGCCAAAGATCGCTTCTCCCTCCAGTTTTGTAGTGGTAGAAAACTGAGTGAGTTCCAGTTCCGTTGTGCGTGCTTCTAGGCCATCTACCCGACCCCGCAGGGCCGCTAATTCTGGCGCAAATTCACCAATGACGCGCTGTAAGGTAACGAAATCTTCTCGTCGTACCGACTCTTCTCCCCTACTACTAATAAGTCGCTCAATTTGCTGTAAACAAGCATTCAATCCTGCCGCAAATTCATAGCGAGTGAGTGATCGATTGCCGCGATAGGTTGCATCGGGGTAACCTGCAATACAGCCGTAACGTTCAACCAGCGATCGCAACGCTTCAAACGCCCAGTCACCGGGAGAAACATCTCGTAATTGAGAGACGTTAGTGACTTGCTCTAGGGAATCGGAATTGTTTTCAGTGGTTTCGTTATTGTAAAACTCAATTTGTTCTAAAACACCGACATCTTTCGGAAGAGAAACTGAAGTGGGTGCAGTCTCGGCAACAATTTCTGGAGGCTGAGTACTCAGTGATTTTAGCTGTTGTTTTGGCTCAACGACATCGGTGGTTATAGGTACCTCAATGTTTACAGCAACGGGCTTATCCTCACTAATATTTACGGGTCTCATTCCCTGAATATCGGCAACGATTGGTTCTTTTAGCGTAGTTGCTGAAATTGTTGCTATTACTGGCTTTGTACTGACAAATGGTGTGTTGACTGTAGGATGTTTTCCTTCTGTCTTTGCGTCTGAAGTCGTCACTTGAAGTGGTGAGCTTTGTGCGCTCGCCACATCTGGAGCAACGCCGCAGATTACAGTATCCGAGACGACGAAAGCGGCTCCCACAATTACCGGACTCGTTAGCAGCGAATTCCACCAATTTCTAGGCATTTCAGTTCCCCACCAATCAATTGTTTTAATCCTGCGATCGCCAGAAAATTCATGAGTTACGAATTCAACACAGGCCATCAATCTACTTTGTCAATGATTGATACAAAATTCGTCTTGATAACGCCCTTTTTGGCTTAAGTCTTTTCTTTCTTCTGCCTTTTGCCCTGTGCCTTCTGCCTTGTCTTCACTCAAAAAGAGGTATTGAACCCGGATTTGGTATGAATGCTATAGATGGCTGGAGAGATATGAAGTTGTATCTTTACAGATCGTAAGCCTGTAACCTTTTTATCCGTTACACTATAGTCAATTGATTGAAAGGTTGTTCATTGAACACTTCACCTTTCAGTTTCATTCCTTAAACTCTGAAGATTGTCTATTAACGAGCCGAGACTAATTTATAGTGGAGTTTTCCCGATTTCCGCCATTTTCTTGAACACCATTATCGGTGCAAACCAGCAGAAGCTTCCACAACGGCGATAGAAGCTTTTCTGAACCCAGTCTTTTTTACTGAATGTTACTCTTGTCATAAGATTCACATATTAAAGAGTGGATTTAGACAAGGAATACCTTTGTCAAGCTAAAGCCTTTAATCAGAAACGATTCGGCTTTAATCTCTAAGGCAATAGTGTAATTTTTTTGAGGAATATGATTGTCAAAAGTAGAGCATACCGTTGGCTCAGAAGTCAACTAGATTGCTATAAACATTAACGTAGAGACATGGCCTAATGCATATCTCTACGTCAAACTAACTCCCAACTGAGCTAATGAATGAGTATCATTGGCTACGCCAATAATACTTAGAAATTAAACGTGGTTCGGATCGCACCAATCACAATATCATCGTTATTCGAGTTGTGGTCGGGAGCTGTGAGCCAAATTACTCCTGGTGTAATGGAAATGTTATCCGTTAGCTTGTACTCATAGAACGCTTCGATGTGCAGTGAAGTGTCTGAGTCTTTGCCGATCGCATCTCTGAGAGAACGGCTTGCTCCCGTTACTTTAGGCTCCATCCCGACAATGATGGCGGCAACGCTGCCCTCTTTCCCCAAGTCTGGGAAGGCAAGGTGGGCGGCAAAGTTCCAGATACTCATATCTCCCCGTTCTAGTACCGATCCTGAGCCATCGGTAGCGATGAGTGGGGCTAGGGTACGAGTAGCCGTATAACCCGCCCAGCCACCGAGGATAAATTTAGGACTGAATTGCCAGGAGGCTTGGATGCCGTAGGAATTACTGGAAACGGGTAGATCCAATCCTGCAAAGGGTGCCAACCGTTCGGGCAGATTGGGGTTGTCTGCCAAGGCGGAACGGAGATTCGCCTGATTACTACCGGCTGTGAGGTCGGCGTTGTAAGAATGAATGTAAGTTAACCCTAAAGTAAGCTGATTGATCGGCTTGAAGGTGATTTGTGCCAATGCTCCATAGGCACCGTCGAACAAACCACTCCCTTCATTGGGTGTAGCGGCGTCACCGGCTAAATAGCCTAAGCTGAGTTCGAGGGCATCGCTGAACTCATGCCGGATACCGATGCCAGCCCCTCCCACTAAACCATAAATCGGGTTGCGCGTTCCAAAGTTAGATAGAGCACCCGTATCTCCGTCACCATCGATAAAGGGGTTAACTGTATTGGCAAAGTCATCCGGTGCACCCGCGTTGGCTTCAATTACAACCGTTGTCTTTTTCCCAATGGGAAAAGCATACAACAGGGCATCAATGCCAATATTATTATTGCTACCACTGCCAAAGGTGCCGTCCCCAAATCGCAAATCTCCCTCTGGTGTAAAGGTGGAAGTACCAGAGTAGGAATCCAGGTTTACCGCTTGAAGTCGAGTTCTGAGGACATCTTTGCCCGTAAAGCTGGTGTCAAAGTTGAGACGAACGCGATCGCCAAAAGCGATCACGTTAGGGATGTCCCCTCCTAGGGCATTTTCCCCCGTCGCGATACCTGTCAGGGCAAAGATGGCTTGAGCGTTGAGCTTTGTCGTGGTAGAAAACTGAGTCAGTTCTAGTTCTGTTGTGCGTGCTTCTAGCCCATCTACCCGCCCCCTCAAATTCGCCAATTCTGGTCCAAATTCCTGAATCAGTCGCTGTACTGTCGTCAAATCCTCTTGCGTCGCCAAGTTACCTGTACCAGAACCCAACAAGCGCTCAATTTGCTGTAAACAGGCATTTAAACCCGCCGCAAATTCATAACGGCTGATCGCACGATTGCCACGATAGGTGCCATCGGGGTAACCTGCAATACAGCCATAGCGTTCAACAAGCGATCGCAGCGCTTCAAATGCCCAGTCACCTGGAGAAACATCCCGTAACTGAGAAACATTTGTCACTTGCTCAAGGGGATCGGTGCTATCTTCATCGCTGGGTTCTATTACAGCCCCATCACTGGCATCAACTTCTGGGGAAAAATCCTGAATTAATTGAGAACTTTTTTTAATTAGCTCAAGGGAATGAGTCTCACTGTTGTGGTTATAGGGATTGATCGGTTCAAGTACATTAACTTCTCTATCCCCTCTAGGCAACTCGGAAATGGGCACTGCGGCTTCAGTCTCTACAAACGCTAAGCTCTCCGGTTTGCTTTCCAAGTTCGCTGCCATCATCAGTTCAGTAGCGGCGACTGTTGGCTCCTCAGTAGGCTGGGTTATCACTGTTTCTAGTGGGACTTCAGAAGCACTCAGATCAATATTGGCGGCAACAGCACCATCAGACGCTAATGCACTCGATGACGCCAACAGCGCTCCTCCTAAAATCGCTGGACTGAACAGCCAGGATTGCCAAAAGACCTTATATGTCATTTTTTTACCCTCACACCCATTCAACGATGAACTAAAAATCTAGATTATTTAACTATTAATGAGAAAAATAATCAATTGATTTTTAATTGTTGGTATTACAAGCGACTTTTGTCAAGAAATTAAATTGTTCTTTTCAGCAAGCTCAGCCTAGTACAGCCCGAAGCAACTAGAGCGCTTGAGAGATCATGACAATGATAATGAGAATGATTATACTTTTAAGTCAAGAGTCCGTCGAGTACGTCCCGCTGGGACTTATGACCCTCGTGAACAATTTGGCCTCAGTACAAAACGTTTAATTGTCGTTGTCTGTCTCGTCTAAGTGTTCGGCAACAGACTTATAGAGGTTGAGAACGTGATTATCCTGAAGCCGATAGAAAACCTTGCGACCGCGTTTGTGATAACGCACCAGACGTAAGGCGCGTAAAGCTCTTAATTGATGAGAAACCGCTGATTCACTCATATCTAAGATCGCGGCTAAGTCACAAACACAAAGTTCTTGAATGGCTAAAACCGAAATAATTCGTAGGCGGTTGGTATCACCCAAGAGGCTGAAGAATTCTGCCATCCGCTGGGCTTTTTCTGTGCTGAGAATTTTTTGTTGCAACCGTTCAACATCATCCATCTCAACCGGGTGTGGCTGATGACAATTGAGATTTTTGATTTCCTGAACGGGACTGACTGTAGCCCCTTTAGCTGAAAGGTGGGCTGTCATTTGGGTTGTGTTTCTACAAAGTATCGCTGGGTAACTCCATCTTAACGAATGAGAATGATTAGCGTTTCCAAATTGGGTTTCAGCCGCAGTGACTAAAGTTAACCCTGCTTCCAGTTCTCGCGACAGAACCCTGAATGCCACGGTGCCAAGATCATAGAAACCAAAAGAAAAGTGCGATTAAGAAGGCTAGCACGCTCAATCGCACTCCAGTTTTTCCTTGAGTAAGGATTAACCGCAGGTACAACCATGATGGCTACACCCTTTACCATCAGTGTGACCATTAGCACAAGATTCACTACAGTACAATTTTCCATCCTTTTCTACGGCATCAGCGGTAGAAACAACGCACAAACAAGAGTCACAGGCACATTTCATGGAAGTTACGGTGGTCATAATGGTTTCCTGATGCATTCTGATATTAATTTAACATCTGAACAGATATTCAGATATAAGGACGGGATAATCTTTAACATTCCTTAAGATTGAATCGGGAATTAAACGGTTGCCAAGACTTGTTAAATTTGCTACTTTAGTTAAGCGCCGAAAACAAAAAGCCGGGATAGCTCAGTTGGTAGAGCAGAGGACTGAAAATCCTCGTGTCCGGAGTTCAAATCTCCGTCCTGGCATTCAAAACTTCTCTATAAGCCCCAACTGATGGGGTTTTTAATATTTTATGCCTTTCCCCCTGATTTGATGACCGAGCGATCGCACAAGCCCGCTCAACCAGATTTGTGCCCCGAATTAAGCAGACGGTTTACACTGAAAATGAATAACTGTCAGGATTCTGAAATCCTGGTGTCGGCAATTCAAATCCACCTCCTGGCATTCCCACAAGAATTCCTCAAGCATGGTAGTCGTTGTTGTCGTTATCAATGTTGTAATTTCACTACTATGCCTGTATGTGGCTTGGTATCTATGGAATTTGCGCCGAGCACTAGCGATCGCCACAACGGTAGTGACTATCTTTGAGCGTGATACCCATAACGCCTTAGAGGGTGCCCCTCAAGCGATTTCTCAAGGACAGTTGGGTGTACGCGGGTCGAGAGGAAGTTATCAGCAGCTAGAAATACAGCTACAACGAGTTCAACAAGTTTTGGCCTTCTTGGGTTTGGTACAAAACCTGTTGCCAATAGTGACACGCTCTTCGACTCGATTTCGCCAACGCAGCCGTGCTGATGCTTTAAAGCCAAAATCCTCTAGACGATCACGGCGTCAACAGCGCTCTAAAAGATAATGGTCAGAGCCATCTGCCATGAGACGTAACTCAAATCCTGTTAAGGTATAGATTTATCTTAGAGCTACGACCTGTAGACTAAAAGCTGCGCTCCACTGACCCACTCAGGGAACATTGGCAGAGCCTTTCGCATCCTGAAAATGTTAAATAAGCAATCGCTGAATTGCTCATTATCGGCAACACGTTCAGGTCTAGCAGATGTCTCAGGCACTCGTTAGTCATTTCGCTGATCAAATCTGCATAAAATTGGTGTAGGAAGAGAAACCCAAAAATGTCAAAGAAAAGTGCTGGAGCATTTATTAGCGGTTTGCTGTTAGGTAGTGCCATTGGAACTGTCACAGGTTTACTAATTGCGCCTCGTACAGGTCGGGATACGCGTCAACTGTTGAAAAAATCCGCAGATGCTTTACCTGAGTTAGCAGAAGATTTATCGACCAGTGTGCAATTGCAAGCGGATCGCCTTTCCGAATCGGCCTTGCGGAACTGGGATGGAACACTCGCTCGACTCCGAGAAGCAATCGCCGCCGGCATTGAAGCGTCTCAACGAGAGACGCTAGACCTGAGACAGTCCAAAGCTGACGTTGCGGCTGAATCACGCCCGTCAGTTCCTGACCACCAAGTGTAGGCAACGGCCGGTGATTGACCCTCTATTTTGGTTAGGATTATCTATCCTACTCGTAGCTGTCAGCTTAACCGCTGTTTTAATCGCAGCCATTCCTGCCTTACAGGAGTTAGGACGGGCGGCTCGAAGTGTCGAAAAATTAGCAGACACTCTCCGGCGGGAATTGCCGCCCACTCTGGAAGCTATTCGCTTAACAGGATTAGAAATCAGCGACTTGACTGATGATGTCAGTGAGGGCGTAAAAAGCGCCGGTCAAGTGGCGAAGCAAGTGGATCAAAGTCTCAGTGGCGTTAAAAACCAGGCGAAGAACGTGCAGGTTAATACGCGTAGTGTGGTTGCGGGAGTTAAAGCCGCTTGGAAAACTTGGAGGCGTCCTAACCTCGGACGCCGATCCGTTGATCGTCTTCCACCCTCTCAGAGAACAGCCTTAGACCTGCGGCAGCGTGATCGGAGTGGCTCTATGGCTGATTCAGCCACAAGCGAAAATTTTTATCAAGAGCAAGAGCTTGATTACGAAGAGAACGACTCGACTAGGCATGAGGCGTATTATCAAAACCGCCTAGGTGATTCTCGTTTGCCGAGGCCACATGAGGACGAAGACTTGGAATTACCAGAGTAAAGCCTCGATCTGGGGTGGTTTTTTCCGCTAAAGGCCAGAGCATGTTTCGCTCTATACAAAACCTTCTCATATTTCTTCGATATCCAGCGATACACAGGAGCATAACGCCACCGACTATAGATGGCAAAATTGGGTATAACTTGTAGGACTAGGAGCCGATTGGAGTCTAGTGGGGATGCCAGACAACTTTCGCTGGCTCCCAAGGGACACTG
>DATNQL010000397.1:0-5406 GCA_036704025.1 Stenomitos sp. | reverse complement strand
GGGATGAAAAAGTTCCAGCCAAGAAATATTTAGTAAGTCAGACTCCGTCCATCCCAACACATTTTCCCACGCTGGATTGATCTGCTGGAAATAGCCATTTTCCTGGGTGATGCAGAATAAATCGAAGGATAAGGCCAGGAATCTATTCAAAGCAGATTCTGCCTTTGCACAATATTCATTATCTTCGATGGGGAACTTAGGAGCATTCATTCCAACAAAGGCTCAATCTGTAAGAGTGACGACCAGATGATCGTGCCGCATCTATCTTAAGCCATATACATAAGAATGAAAGATTTTCAAGTCGATTGCGACTGACCTTAAAGTCTTGGCTTGGCCGTTACTCGTATCCACAAGGCTTGAGAGTAGAGCAACTGCATCAGGAGAAAGCAAATTACCTTGAGCGAATATTACTGCACTGATCTTCTAACTGCATTTAGAAGAAGAATTAGTCGCCGCTCGCCCAATTCTTTGGACATTGTGCAATTCACCATTGGGCATCGTCGTACCGCTTAGATTAGCACCATCGAGCTTCGCTCCACTCAAGTTGGCTCCACTCAAGTTGGCTCCACTCAAATCGGCCTCGCTCAAATCGGCCTCGCTCAAGTCAGCCCAAATTAAGTTAGCCTCACTTAACTCTGTCCGACTGAGATTGGCTCGATGAAGGCAGACGCCAGAAAGCAATGCTCCTCTCAAATTTACCCCTGACAGCGATACTTGAGGCGCAATCAAGTAGGCTCCTGCCTCAACCGGGTCAAACGATGGGGGAAACTGGGTTCTTGGGTTATAGAGAGCACGTTGCAAGTTAACCTGATCGAGGTTGGCTTCACTCAAATCTGCTTCATATAAGTAACTGGCACAAAGATTGGCGTGAGACAGATTGACTCCAATGAGCGACGCTCCCTGGAGGTGAGCGCCGATTAATTTCGCTTCATACAGATTCGCTCCATTGAGATCTGCCCCGACCAATCCAGCAATCATCAAATTGGCTCCCCTTAAATCTGCACCTGTTAAATCCGCAAAACTTAGGTTCGCGGCATTCAGGTTCGCACCCATCAAATCAGCACCGCTCAGGTCTGAGTTTTGTAGGTTCGCGCCCTCTAGGTCTGAGCCTTGTAAATCCGCTGTCCCTAACGTAGCGCGGATTAAGTTTATCTGTGATAGGTTGGCTTGGCTCAGGTTGGCGTGAGAGAAATCTATTCCCCTGAGGTTCGTTTGTTTGAGGTTGATTCCACCCAGATTGGCTAGAGAAAAGTCTCTTTCTCCCGCTGCATATTTCCTCAAGAGTTCATCAGGATTCATGGCTTTATACCTGTTGTGTTCTGATTGACAACAGTCGAATGAGTGTATTTACTGCAAAGATCCGAAACCTGATGCACCCTGTTGCTCTGCCCTTACCCAAAGGGTCGAGGGGAGTCTGCTTTGCATATCTTAAGTTTATTTGTATTAATTAAGATTTTTGCCAACAGCTTGCTTGCTGCAACCTAGCTAATAATTCTTCTTCAATTGGTTGATCGCACAAAAGCGAGTGTTTAATATCTCCCCACTTTTTCCCAGAGGCTATGCGTTGGCTGGTCAAGATTTCAGGAATTTGCTCAGAGACTAAAACCTGGACTGGAGAGAGTTGACCGAGGAGTCGGGCATGACGGTAGTGGGGAGACTGATATAGGAATTGTTCTAAGCGCTGAGCGATTGCCTCTGGCAGCGCACTTGGCGCGATCGCACCAGTAGGTGCATTTACCTTATCCAGTAAGAGCATATAATGCGCTTGTGGAGTTGTTGCAGGCACTAAGCACTGAAACGATGTGCCTTCTAACGCTAACTCTTTCAGCGCCAAGCTGACAAATTCTTCGTGTAGCTTTTCACCCACTAAATCGCTAATGGAGCGATCGCCTTTGGCGCTGCCCTTCGGGCAATCGCGTCCTAAAAATTCCAGACAAGGGGTATTGAGGTAGTAATGAGTAACCCGCACGCGATCGCCAATTCGATAGCGGTAAAGCCCTCCCTTTTGCGAAAGGATGATGGTATATTCCTGTCCAATTCGCAACTCTTGCAGGAGAGAAATTTTCCCCGATTCATGCTCAAACTCAAAGAAAACTTCATCCAGTACCGGAACGCATCCCTGTGCCGCAATGAGGGGAATAGTCATCGGTGCTTCTGTGGCTAAGAGTCCTTTACCCTGCACCATCACACCCGGAAATAGATCACGTAGAAATTGAGCTGGATCGGCAGCGCAGGCACTATCCCAGCAGGAAATTAGCTTTAACTCAGGCCACAGTTTCGTCCAGGGAATTTCCGGTTCACACAGGAGGCGATCGCGTTCTGCTGATAGTTTCAACGACTGCCGCAACTCTGTCCGGTGCGTTTGGATGTAATCGAGATGAATCTTGAGAAAAGTAGGACTCCAAATTGAAATGGTTTCTAGCTGTTCGGCTTGTAGTAAGGCAAGACACAACTGCTGCTTAAACTCTTCTGGCGTTCTCAAGTGATGTACACCAGCAGGAGAAATGAGAAACGGATGAAGCAACCACCTCAACCAGCGATCCAGGTATTCGGAATCATCTTGTAAGGATGGTACATCGAGATTAGGGTTTGTTTTCAAACCCGCAGATCCCCCCCAGCTCCTCACTAAAGCTCCGGCCTTATGAAGGGGGGAGAATTTTTTCAAAGTCCCCCTTAATAAAGGGGATTTAGGGGGATCTGAATCTGACGGGGAAGTTTGAAAACAAACCCCAGTGGCATCGCTGAACTGGGGAGAAATGCAGAAGTAAATTTTACCGGTGGAAAAAGCGGGACCATTGCGGATTAGGTCGTGCGCCCAAACGCAAAACATATGATTAAAGGAACGCCGTAGGGATTTGGTGTAGGGTATGCATTTGGCGGCGCTGCGACTTCCAGAGGTTTTTTCGTAGAACAGGATGGGTTCGCTAGTGAGTTGCGCCTGTAATGGATGAGCGATCGGTTTCTCCTCTATCTCCCTGCTGCTGTGTCCCCCTACTCCATCAATCCAGGGTTTGAGGTCATCGTAGTCAACAATCGGAACTTGTTGCCAATCTTGGAGAGAGCGAATGCCTAGGAATTTGCCGTACTCACTCTTGATGAGGCGATCGCAAATCTCCTGCTGCACTCGTTTTTGCGCTTTTTCGGGATGTTTCAAAGCGTCTCGGAAGCGTTCAGCACTTGGGGCGAGAAGTTGCTCAAACAGTTTGATGAACCAGCGCATGATTTCGGCTCTTGATTAGGATAAAGGTTAGTGGCGACAGGGAGATAAGTGCCATCTGGAACGACAACACCGGGACCAAAATGAGAACCTGCTCCTAGGAACACATCGCTGCCAATCTTGACTTTTTTGACGTACAGCATTAAGTCTTGTTTGCGGGGTTTGATGATGTGGGGGTAGATGCCGATACGATGACCAAAGACGGCGCGATCGCCAATTTCCAACAACCCCCGATCCGCAATTTCCAATCCAGGCGTCCAGTATACGTTTTGACCCACTTTTGCCCCCCACAGGCGCAACCATAGGGAGAAAGCACCGGGAATCAGTCGCAGCACGGCTTCTAATGCCGGAACGGCGATATAAATGACCTGAATTTGATGACTACCCCACCAAGGGCTATACTCGTTACCGCACAGATAGCTAATGCCTTCCTCGACGGGATAGAACCGCTGGTGGAGGCGATAAATTAGCACGGGAAACCCGTATAGGGAAAACAGCAATAGTCCAACGCCGACAATCCCTGGATGAGCGCATAGATAGAGGAAAGAAGCTATGGTTAGCAGGATGATTAGGGTAGGAAAGTAGGCAAGGATTTTACTCAGGAGCGTCATATAGTACCAATTTCCGAGAATAATGCAACACTTGGAAGATTCCCCTAAATCCCCCTTTGCGATCCCCCTCCCGTCCCCCTTAAAAAGGGGGAAGCCAGAGGAAGCTTTGCTTTTGATATCACCGGGGACTTTGAAGGCTCAAGATTTTCCCCCCTTTTTAAGGGGGGCTAGGGGGGATCTAATCTGTAGCATCATTAAAGAAAATTGGTATTACGGGATAGAGTAGCTTTTGAGTCAGGGTCAGTGTAGTCTGAATCCCCAGAGAAGCAGGGGGGGCATCACAGTTATAGTAAGTTCCATGTAATTTGTCCCAGATTTTCAAATTTGCCCCGTAATTCCTGAAACCTGAATCACTGGCATGATGCCAAGCATGATCTTGGGGCAAAATCAGCCAGAGTGATAGGAAGCGGAAAAGCCAACTTTGAGGTGCGATGACTAATTGACTGTGCCGCCATAGATCGAGCGCTGCGGTGAGACTGACTCCTATAAGATATCCAGTCGAGTCATTTAATAAGTAGAGAAACAACGGATGTATCCATAGGTAAATAATCAGAAAACTTGTCCCAAGGGAATTGCGGGAAGTTCCCAGGACATCCATATCCGTAACAGTATGATGAACCTGATGCAAAAACCAGAACCAGCGACTATGTAAACAGCGATGGTTCCAGTAGTAGAGGTAATCTACCAGGATAAAACTGAGTAGGAAAGTTGCAACCTGGGGCAAATGCAAGCATCCCTGCGGCAAGAGTAGGGAGTAGCGATACAGTTGGTAAACGACGACAATTTGAAGGATGGGAATCAGCAATCCCTGAACCAGCAAACCCACACTATCTAAAATCCAGTCTTCACGGCTTTTTGTGCGTAACTTTGCCCAACTCGGTTTATGAACGATGGTAAATCCTATTAGTACTGTAAAGGTCGCAAAAATTAATATATTTTCCACTTTGTATTATACCCAAAATGTGATTTCAACCGAGCGATCAGGAAGTTCTCTAGGGTCTTCTCCTGCGGCGATTTTGTTACGAATCGACTCAACAAAAACGTGGATGGTATCGGCGGGAGTGTTGGTAAATTGGGAACCGTATTTGGCGATCGCTTCCCCTTGAATATCCAAAATTTTGACATCCTGATGAATAATATGCTGTGCCGTCCAGCACACAAATGGACGAGCAATTTTATTCCAGATGCCATAGTTATAAGTCACATCGGTATAAACCAGCGTCGAGTTCTCCGTTTCCGGAATGGATTGACTGGTGATGAAAAGTCGTCGATGCGGCCCCATATCGTACTCCACGCTGGTAATATTCGGCATGTGAAAACTATCTGTATGCCGAATTTCATAGCCTTTCCCATTCAGAAAGCGAGAGTACCACCCCAAATTAGTTGTTTCGTTGTAATATTCCACAAACGTCGAACCATTGCGACGTTCTACAATCATTTCAATCGGTTGCTGACGAGAAGTCCGAAATACGCCGGGATGGACAAAAGCGGTATGCGGAATGTCGATAAAATTCTCGGCACAGTTCGTTACATTGTTGTGAAAGCGGTTAATAACGCGTACTGTTTCCCATCCAGGTT
>DATNQL010000396.1:0-12254 GCA_036704025.1 Stenomitos sp. | reverse complement strand
ACGCGAACACAGGTCAAATTAGGTCGGAGAGCAAAAACCCACCCCTGTAATGTAAAAAAGGGTAAATTGGAATGGTACAGGCTACAGAGAGTCGGCGTAATAGTAGCTTTAAAGATTGGATAAATAATTTTTCTTGTAGGCAGTGAGGCGAGTGGGGCGACTATCAGATAATGTCAGTGCTTACCTAACATCAGTGTATTGATAGCCAATGCCCCAGAATGACTATAACCAATTGATAGAGAAGTTTCAGCAATTCCGAAAAAAGCTATACAATTGCTTCGTTTGTGGACACGATAGTGTCCTCGACCTGCTTGATGCGCTCAGTAGTAACCAGTCGGCTCGCTCGATTGCGGAACTGTGCTTAAATCCCCTATTTCGACGCCATTACAGTGCTTTGTACAAAGCCATAGGGCAATGCCTGTCTTCAACTCGTTGTGAAGAAACATCCCTTTTAAGACAACAGCAGCAGCAATCATTGCTAGAAGCGGTCGCTCAACTCATCCCCTCACCAAAACAACGAGATTTTTTTCTATTTGGTCTAGATATTACACCTGTACCACGACCTTATGCTAAAACTCTAGAAGACCGAAGTTATATCCATCAACCGAACACGATAAAAGGAAACAAACCCATCAACATTGGGCATCCTTATTCCTTACTCTCGGTGCTGCCAGAACGCATGGAAACATCAGATGTTCCTTGGTCGATTCCTTTATCAGGACAACGGGTAATCAGCAACCAAAAAGGGATTGAAGTAGGAACAGAACAAATTAACTTTGTTCTCGAGTCCCCAAGTTCTCCTTGGAACGGACACTTGTGTGTAGTCGCAGCAGATAGTGAATACAGCTCACGGTCTTTTCTGAGAGAACAAGTCAAACAGCAAAATCTAGTTGTAATTACGCGAGTGCGTAGCAATCGGGTTTTCTATTCACAGCCAACGACTCAGGACTTTTTTGCTTCACATCGAGGTCATCCCAAATGGTATGGTGAACGATTTGACCTCAAAGATGACGCAACTTGGCGTGAAGCTGATGAAACGGTGCAGACTAACTTGACTAATCGTCGGGGTCGCCTGTTATCCCTAACGGTGAAAGCATGGCATCAAATGTTGATGCGAGGGACAAAGGATAATCCCATGCATCTTCATCCCTTCAATTTGCTTCAAATTCTAGTCACTGACTCCGAGGGAAAACAGCTTTTTTCACCTATGTGGTTGATTGTCATTGGTCAACGTCGTCAGGAATTAACGGCGATGTGTAGCTATCAAGCTTACCGACAACGTTTTGACATGGAACATATGCTTCGTTTTGGTAAGCAACGCCTATTGATGGGGGCATTTCAAACCCCAGAAGTTGAACACGAAGAAAACTGGATTCAACTGACTCTGTTGGCTTATGCCCAACTTTGGGCAGCCAGAAAATTGGCTGTACATCTTCCTCGTCCTTGGGAACGTTATTTGACGCGAAATCTCAACCCGATAATCACTCCTTCAATGGTGCAGCGTTCCTTTTTAAGAATAATTACCCAGATTGGCACTCCAGCCATTTCTCCCAAACCCCGTGGTTTTTCCACGGGGCGCGTTCCAGGTCAGTCTTTGGGAAAAAGACAGCGACAATCTGTTCTCAAAAAGGGTAAAAAGAGTCAGTCTTCTCCACAGAAAACTGCTTAAAACAGGTTAATTGTCTTTATCTAATGAGGATTAGTTCACGAAGATTACTCGCGAACTAACTTTCTTTTGTCCAAAGTCCAAGAACTATCATCCCAAGGTTAAGTCTGAGTGGACAGTGGCTACCCTATCCGTACATTATGCTAATTGCATTCCAGTAGCGATTGTGTTTAATTGAGTATTGCCCAATTGGCAATTGATTGGATGTAAGTAGTTTCAATTAATGTTCTATGGAAAAACCTAAAATCATTAAAGTAATAATTAAATGGGTTCCAGAAGAAGAAGACTCTGAAACCTGAAGGGGAGAGCGATTTTTCGGGGGAGATGGATCAGACGACACGGTAAGATGGCGAAGATGTCTAATTCATCCTTCCCTGTCATCTATCAACTCAAGGTAGTGCTGCTAGGCATTAGCCCCATGATCTGGCGTCGCCTACTGCTCAAAAATACACCAGGCGATTGCTAACCGCAGAATGAATGCAGTGGGTTGCAGGATACAAGCATGACGTCATCGGGAGAGAATTCAAATGAAGGCCCTACCTGGAGTCGCTATCCAACGCAAAATCTATGAAAGCTCAGCCTCTCTAGTGTATCGGGGGATTAGAGAGGTAGATGGTCGAGCGATCATCATCAAACTGCTTAAGCAGGATTATCCTTCTCTTCAGGAATTAACGCGCTACAGGCAGGAATATGCCATTACCCGGTCTCTGGATGTAGAAGGCGTAATCAGAGCATACAGCCAACAGGACTATCAGCGCACACTCGTTATCCTTCTGGAAGATTTTGGGGGGGAGTCCCTAGAGTATTGGATACAGCAGCGTCGAGAGATTTTCTGCCCCATGCCTGCATCTAATTTTCTTCCTCTTGCCATTAATCTCAGCAAAATTTTAGGCAGAATTCATTCTGCTAATATCATCCACAAAGATATTAATCCTGCCAACATTGTCCTCAATCTAAATACTAACGTTGTCAAAATCATTGACTTTGGGATTGCAACTCAATTCAGCCGTACCAATCCTACGTTCAAAAGCCCGCATGTATTGGAAGGCACCCTCGCTTATCTCTCTCCAGAGCAGACTGGGCGGATGAATCGTTCGCTCGATTACCGTACCGATTTTTACTCGTTAGGAGTGACGTTTTACGAATTACTCACCGGACAAGTGCCGTTTCTGACAACAGATGTCCTTGAACTCGTCCATTGTCATCTTGCCAAACCTCCTATACCCCTGTGTGAATTGAATCCTAAGATTCCCAAGCCAGTTTCAGACATTATTTTGAAATTGATGGCGAAGAATGCGGAGGAGCGCTATCAAAGTGCTTGGGGCATCAAAGCGGATTTAGAGGATTGTGCTTATCAACTAAAAGCAAGTGGTCACATTAATTTCATTCAACTGGGTCCGCAAGATGTTTCCGATCAATTTCAGATTCCTCAGAAGCTGTATGGACGAGATGTAGAGCTTGCAGCATTATTGGTAGCATTTGACAGAGTAGCTGAAGGAAAGGATATCGACGAAGATGCCCAGGTAGAGAGCATAGAAAAGCCACAATTCAAAGTCGAGATGATGTTGATCTCTGGCTACTCTGGGGTTGGTAAATCAGCCTTAGTGCAGGAACTCTACAAGCCGATTACGGCAAAGCGCGGGTATTTTATCTCTGGTAAGTTTGACCAGTTGCAGCGCAATATTCCCTACAGTGCAATTGTGGATGCCTTACGAAAACTGGTGCAGCAACTGCTGGGTGAACCGGATGAGCAAGTGCAACAGTGGCGATCGCATCTCCTCAATGCATTAGGAAGTAACGGGCAACTCATCATTGGCGTCATCCCTGAAGTTGAGTTAATTATTGGCAAACAGCCACCCGTACCAGAAGTTGGGGCAACAGAAGCGCAAAATCGCTTTAATCGAGTTTTTCAGCTATTCATTCGGGTGTTTTGTGCTGAAGAACATCCGCTGGTCATCTTCCTCGATGATTTGCAGTGGATTGACTCCGCCACCATTCAATTAATTGAACTGATGTTGCTCGATGAGCAAACCCAATCGCTATTTCTAATTGGAGCCTATCGAAACAATGAAGTGAGTCCAACTCATCCATTCGCACTGGCGCTGGAGAGACTGCGGCAACAAGAGGCTGTGCTTGAGGAGATTGTCCTGGCACCCTTAACCTTAGAACCACTGGCTCAGCTAATTGCCGAGACGTTGTATCAGGATACGAATACCATCGGTTCCCTGACTGAATTAGTGCTGCGTAAAACCGAAGGCAATCCCTTCTTTGTGGGTGAATTTTTGCATTTGTTATACAGTGAAAATTTGCTGAGCTTTACCACTCCTCAATCCACCCTTACTAAGGGGGGAAGTAAAGGGAGGTGGCAGTGGAACATTGATCAAATTGAGGCTCAGAATATCACCGACAATGTAGTGGAGTTGCTGCTTCTCAAGTTGAAAAAACTGCCAGAAAACACTCAGCAGCTTCTTCAATTAGCCGCCTGCATCGGGGCTGAATTCGATTTAGAGACGTTGGCGCTCGTCTTTAAGCAATCGCCTAAAACAGTTTTTCAGGATTTGTTGGCAGCCATTCAAGCTGGACTCATTCAACTCCTCTGTGAGTTAGACGAGAACTTGTTAGTTCAAGATTATAAGTTTTTGCACGATCGCGTACAGCAAGCTGCCTATGCTCTAATCGATGAGTCGCAAAAACTTGGGGTACATCTACAAATCGGTCGCAATTTACTTGAAAAGACTTTGCCAGAGCAGCGAGCAGAGCGATTGTTTGAAATTGTTGACCATCTGAATTATGGAACAGAGTTAATCACTGAGCAATCTGAACGAAATGAGATTGCTGAACTGAATTTGCAAGCAGGTCAGAAAGCGCTGGCAGCGACGGCTTATGAAGCCGCTTTCAAGTATTTCAATGCAGGGCTTAAACTCCTTGATGGGGAAAGTTGGCAGCGTGAGTACGACCTAACTTTGGTGTTGCATTCAGAGGCAGCAGAGGCAGCATACCTCAGTGGTCACTTTGACTCAATGGAGCGGCTTGTAGAAGAAGTACTCAGTCATGCAAAGACAGTGATCGATAAAGTGAAAGCTTACGATAGCAGAATTCAAGCATGGCTGTCGCAGGGAGATCCTAAAGAAGCCCTTAAAACTGGCTTGGAAGTGCTGCAACTCTTGGGAATTAGTTTAGTGAAAGCTCCAAGTCAGTTAGACGTTCAAGCAGGATTAGAGGAAACAGCTTCACGATTGGCTGGGCGGAAAATTGAAGATTTGATTGATCTACCAGAGATGGCTGAACCTGTGCCACTGGCAGCAATCTACATTTTAGTCAGCACACTGGGAGCGGCTTTTAATGTGTCACCTGCTCTGATGGTGCTGATTGTGTGCAAGATGGTGAATTTATCGATCGCCAATGGAAACGCTATCTGGTCGCTGCTCGGTTATGCTGCCTATGGCATGATGCTATGTGGAGTTGTACAAGACCTTGAACTGGGCTATCGATTTGGCAAACTATCCTTAAATTTAGCGAAAAGATTAAATAACAAGAGAGGTAACTGCAAAGCCTTGCTGATGGTGAATTTCCATATCATTCACTGGAAAGCTCACCTTAAAGAGACGTTCCCCGCTTTAGCTGATGCTTATCAAAGCGGGATAGAAAGTGGAGAGTTTGAATTTGCGAGTTATTGTGCATTTAGCCTCTGTTATTACCCCTTTTTTGCAGGACAAGAACTGACAGAACTGGAACAACAAACAGCGATTTATCGTAAAGCCACCCATCAAATTAGACGAGAAACTCCTGCCACTTGGCTTGCAATGTTGCAGCAAACGATCCTTAACCTGCGAGGTCAATCTGAAAATCCAAGTCGCTTAGTGGGTTGTATTTATGACGAAGAGCAAGCACTATCAGAGGCAATCGCGGTTAAGGATGGAACTAGCCTTCACTACTTTTACTTAAATAAGCTGATTTTATGCTATCTGTTCGGGGAGTATAAGCAAGCAGCAAAAACGGCTACGTTGGCAGAACAATATTTAAGCGCAGCTACAGCCATCATTTCTGTTGCTATTTTTCATTTCTATGATTCCCTAATATTTCTGAGCTTGTTGGCGGATGCTTCAAACTCTGAAAAAGCAGCTTGGTTGAATCGCATTAATGCCAACCAGGAGAAGATGCAGAAATGGGCACACCACGCCCCCATGAATTTTTTGCATAAATTTCAGTTAGTTGAGGCAGAGAAAGCAAGAGTTTTGGGTCAGTTGTTTGAGGCAGAGGAATTTTATGAACAAGCCATTCAAGGTGCTAAAGAAAACGAGTATCTTCAAGAAGAAGCCTTAAGCTATGAGTTAGCTGCCAAACATTACTTAGCTCGTGGGCGAGAAAGGTTCGCCCAGCTCTATATGAAGGAAGCCCATTACTGCTATGAGCGGTGGGGAGCAACAGCAAAAGTCAAAGATTTAGAGACTTGCTATCCACAGTTTTTTCGTCAGTCATCGAATGTGGCTCCCACACCAGTCCGCACCACTGCTGGAACTACTTCTAACACTTCACATGTTGCTTTCGATTTAGCAGCAGTAATGAAAGCATCTCAAGCAATTTCAAGTGAGATTGAGCTAGAACAGTTACTTCATTCTTTAATGCAAATCCTGATTGAAAATGCTGGGGCACAAACTGGATGTCTACTTTTAGAAAATGCAGGTGAGTGGACGATTGAGGCAGCGTGCGAGCTTTGTGACGGAGAAAATGTTTGTGCAACACAAGTACTCCAATCGGCTCCAATCTCAAATCGTTTACCTGAATCGATCATCCATTATGTAATTCGGACTCATGACTTGATCATCTTAAATGATGCGACTCATGAAGGTAATTTCATTCATGATCTCTACATTCAACAGAATCAAACTCAATCCCTTCTCTGTTTACCTCTGCTGAATCAAAGTAAGCTTGTGGGTGTCTTGTATTTAGAAAATCAGTTAGCCACCGGAGTGTTTACACCAGAGCGATCGCAACTGCTACAGTTATTATCAACCCAAGCCGCGACCGCGATCGAAAATGCAAGGCTCTACTCAAAGCTTCGTGCGCGCGAAAGCCAAATGGCTCAATTTCTAGAAGCAATTCCAGTCGGAATTGGCATCGTTGATGCGGCAGGTCGCCCTTATTACGCCAATCAACGAGGTATTCAGCTCATGGGCAAAGCGATTGATCCGTCCGTATCCCCTGATCAAATCGCGGAGGTTTATCAGTTCTATGTGACTGGAACAAGTCAAATCTATCCAACGGAAAGATTGCCCGTCATCCGAGCATTAAGCGGTGAACGTACCACGATTGATGATATGGATATCCGGCAGAACAATGCCACCCTTCCCATTGAGGTATGGGGCACGCCTGTCTTTGATGAACAGGGAAATGTTGTTTATGGGATCGTTGCCTTTCAAGACATCACTGAGCGCAGACAAGCTGAACAATTATTAACCGACTACAAGCGTACATTAGAGCAACAGGTTACAGAACGAACAGAGGCTTTACAGCAAAGTGAAACAGAACTACGCCATCGAGAACAGGAACTGCGGTTGATCACCAACGCTCTGCCCGCTCTAGTCGGCTATGTCAATGTCAATCGGTGCTATCAATTCATCAACCATGCCTATGAAGTCTGGTTCAACCGTGGTCATGATGAAATTCTGGGTAATCCTGTTCGTCAACTTCTCGGTGAGACCGCTTATCAACGAGTTGAACCATATATTAATCAAGTGTTTGAAGGGCAAACGGTACTCCTAGAATCAGAAATCCCTTTTCCAATTGGTAAACGGTACATTAGCGCGACTTTGATCCCTGATTTTGATGTCCATACTCAGGTGAGAGGATTCTACAGTCTCATCATAGATATTAGCGATCGCAGACGCGCCGAAGAAGCCTCAATTCTAGAAGAGCGAAACCGCATGGCGCGAGAAATTCACGATTCGTTAGCACAGGCTTTTACTGGCATTTTGCTCCATGTTGGATCTACAACCCAAATGCTGGTAGATGATTCAGGATCGGCTCAGATATATCTGGCAAGGCTGGAAAAAATTGATGAACTCGCCCGAACTGGACTGGCTGAAGCGCGTCGTTCCGTGGCAGCGCTGCGTCCCCAGTTGTTAGAAGAGAGTACGTTGCCGAGTGCGTTACATCGCCTTGTGACTCAAATGCAGTCAACAACTGAAACCACTTTAATCTACGAAAGTAAGGGTGTCGTTTACTCTTTACCGACTGAAGTAGAAAATCACTTACTCCGGATTGGGCAGGAAGCGTTAACCAACGCCATCAAGTACGCCAATGCTCGTAAAATCCGAGTTGAGCTAGTGTACGATGAGGCTCAATGTCTTTTGCGTATTGAAGATGATGGGCAAGGTTTTGGGGTTGGGAGTATTTCATCACTGGGTGGCTTTGGTTTATTGGGAATGAGTGAACGGGCAGAGCAAATTGAAGCACAATTGGCGATTCAAAGCCAACCTGGGCAAGGAACAAAAATTATTGTCACTATTAACCGGGAGTGAGAATCATCATGAGTCAGTTCACTAAAATTCGGGTTCTGATTGTTGATGATCACACACTTGTTGCTGAAGGATTGGCCAACATCATTAACTATGATCCAGAAATGGTGGTGGCGGCTCAAGCGGCGGACGGACAACAGGCGATCGACCGTTATCGTGAACACCAGCCTGATATCACCCTCATGGACTTACGAATGCCAGGAATGGGAGGGGTTGAAGCCATTACTGTGATTTGTGCTGAATTTAAGTCAGCGCGAATTATTGTGCTAACCACCTATGACGGAGATGAAGATATTTATCGAGGATTGCGAGCAGGTGCTCAGGGCTATCTGCTTAAAGATGCAAAACCAAATGAACTTTTGAATGTAATCCGCATCGTTCATAGTGGTCAGCAGTATGTTTCTCCGACCGTGGCAAGAAAACTGGTAGAACGGATGAATAACCCAGTACTCAGTGAACGAGAGCTAGAAGTGCTCCGTTTAATGGCGCAGGGATTGAGTAATCAAGACATTGGAACTGCTCTAAATATTGGTGAAAGCACTGTTAAATCGCATGTGACTCGTATTTTGAGCAAGCTGGCAGTTAGCGATCGCACGCAAGCCGTCATTGTTGCTGTTAAACGTGGGCTTGTTAGTTTATAGGTTTCACTTTAGTTGAGACTTAGATTCCGACTAAAGTCGGAGACAAGCTAATGCTTTTGATGGATTACTTCGTCCATCCTTATGTTGTGCAAAATTATGGACTTTCAGTGGACGACATATAGGAGTCAATTACCTATATTGAATTTAGGCAAACACTAACAGCAATTTATTGGCAGAGTTTAAGTGTGCTCTACACGATCCGAAAAATGGTTGATGAGCGCGAGTATCATTCCTTAGTTGTCCCACCTTCAATTCGGGATCACACTCAAGGTATGTTAAGTGCCGCTGTCGTACTCGTTATGTATGGTGATTATGAATGTTTTCAGAGCGCAAACACCTATCGGTTGATTAAAGCTGCTCAACAACAGTTAAGCCCTTCTTTTGAGGAAAATGATGTGTGTTTTATCTTCCGCCATTTTCCTCAAGTACAAATTCATCCTCATGCTCAACGGGCAGCAGAAGCAGCGGAAGCGGCGGCAGTTCAAGGTCAGTTTTGGCAGATGCATGAGATGCTGTTTACCTATCAACAATCGTTGGAAAATGGCTATTTAGTGGAATACGCCAATCGTTTAAGACTCAATGTTCCTATATTTTTACAAGGATTATCCAAGGGGTTCTATGTGAATCGTATTAATACAGATATTAAAAGTGGACAAGAAAGTGGAGTAGAAGCTGCACCAGCCTTGTTTATAAATAGAATTCGCTATCGCAATTTTTGGAGCCTTGAGCATTTGGTGAAAGCTGTTATTGCCGCACGTAATTCAAACCCAAAAACCTGATTCACACAAAGTAAAATCTCCAATTTATTACATCACTGTTGGTAATTAAGTCGCGTTTTAACTCAACTAACTTGAGTGGTGTGCCCAATCGCAATCGCAGAAGAATGAAGTTTATCGATGTGGGCAGCAAGCTCACCAATCTAAAGGAGAACAAGATGAGCAACAATCACGTAAACACTCAAAATATGAAGCTCGAAGTTGTGTTGTTCAGCGTTTCCGACGTTGACCGTGCGAAGGCATTCTACGAGAATCTCGGCTGGCGGTTCGACATCGATGTGGTAAATGGCGACTTCCGTGGCGTGCAGATGACACCGCACAACTCGGAAGCCTCGATCATCTTCGGCAAGGGAGTCACTGCGGACAATCCTGGCTCGGCGCACAGCCTGGTTCTCGCCGTGGACGACCTCGACGCCGTTCGCAAAGACTTGATTGCTCGCAGTGTCAACGTGAGCGAGATCTTCCACTACGCCAGCGGCCCCTTCAACAACGCTGCGGAGAACCCACGCATACCCGGACGCGACCCGCAAGGACGTTCCTACTTCTCATTTGCCTCGTTCGAGGACCCGGACGGGAACGTCTGGCTGCTTCAGGAGATCAAGGAGCGGCTTCCCGGTCGTGAATGGGAGTTAACGCAGGCACGCGCTGCGGATGTCGCAACCCTTGCAGATCTCCTCCGTGAGACGGCAGAGCACCACGACCACTATGAGAAGACTCACGCCGAGCATCACTGGTGGGACTGGTACGCGCCCTATCTAAGTGCGCGTCAGAATGGCAGCAGTCCAGGAGAGGCCGCCGCCGCTGCTGACCGTTACATGGAGGATGTTTTTCCTGTTCTTTCCAGATGATGCGGTCAGAGTTGCCACACCCGCCGAGTATGTCGGCGACTAGGTAAAGGAGTTAAAGCCAACAAACTAGACAACACCTAAAACGAGGACACATGATGAAAACGCAGAAAGTATGGTTCATTACCGGAGCCTCCAGGGGCTTTGGGTTGGAAATTGCCAGAGCAGCCCTGGCAGCGGGCGACCAAGTCGTGGCAACGGTTCGCAGTCAGCCCGCACAACTCACCGCTACCCTGCACAATCACCCAGATCTGTACGTTGTGCAGATGGATGTCACCCAGGAAGACCAGGTACAAGCGGCTGTCAAGCAAGGCTTTGCCCGTTTCGATCGGATTGATGTTTTAGTCAATAATGCCGGGTATGGCATGGTTACGGCGATCGAAGAAGCCACAGATGCTGAAGTTCGCAAACAGTATGACACCAACGTGTTTGGTTTACTGAACGTGACTCGTACCGTGTTGCCGTACCTGCGCCAGCAAAAGTCCGGGCGGGTGATCAATATCTCGTCGCTGTTCGGCTACGATCCAGTTCCAGGCTGGGGATTGTATGGGTCTTCTAAATTTGCGGTCGAAGGTCTCTCGAAAGGGCTAGCGGTCGAACTGGCACCGCTCGGCATCCATGTTACGGCAGTGGCTCCCGGTCTTTTTACGACCGACTTCCTGAGCACTGAATCCTATGTTGCCGCTAAAACCATTATCGACGATTACCAGGAAACGGTAGGCCCAATGCGGAGTGGAGCCGATGCGCTACACGGCAACCAACCTGGCGATCCGAAAAAGTTTGCCCAGGTGATAATTCAACTCGCCAATACAGAACGTCCGCCGCTGCATTTGCCCGTCGGGAAGGACGCGAGCGCGATGTACCGGAACAATGCCGCGAAAATGGCACAAGAAATCGAAGCATGGCTGCCAATATGCACGAGTACCGACCATGACCACCGCATAACGGCTTCGGCTATAGCCTGACCTGCAACATTCACACATTATGAAGACAAATTTTGAGAACGAGTCCTTTGTGGATGAACGTGACAACTATCAACGTGGCACTGATGACCGCGATATCTTCGCCGAGCGTGTCCGCAGCAACCAGCGCCAGCTCACCTCCCAGCTAAGGCATCAGTACGATTTTATTGTTTGCGGATCTGGCTCTTCTGGCTCGGTGGTTGCCCGCAGGCTGACCGAGAATCCGGATGTCAGCGTTCTGCTGCTTGAAGCTGGAGGCACCGACGATGTGCCAAGTGTCATGGAAGCGAATCAATGGCCGATGAACCTTGGAACCGAGCGGGATTGGAGCTTCCAGGGTCAGCCGAATCGACATGTGAACGGTCGTTCGATTCCGTTTTCTATGGGCAAGGTACTCGGCGGTGGTTCGAGCATCAACGTCATGGTTTGGGCACGCGGACACAAGCATGATTGGGATTTCTTCGCCTCCGAAGCCAACGATCCGGCCTGGAGTTATGAATCCGTCTTGAAGATTTATCGCCGCCTGGAAGATTGGCATGGCGTGCCAGACCCGATGTATCGCGGAACGGGAGGGCCGGTATTTGTCCAGCCCGCACCAGACCCAAACCCGATCGCACCCGCAACGGTCGAAGCAGCACAAGTGGTGGGTATTCCGACGTTTGAAAATCCGAACGGACGCATGATGGAAGCGGCGAAGGGTGCTTCTATCACCGATGTGAGAGTCCGCAATGGCAAGCGCGAATCGATATTCCGCTCCTACGTCTTCCCTTATATGGATCGGCCAAACCTGACGGTTCTCAGTCATGCACTGGTCACGCGGCTGACGTTCCAAGGCAAGCGGGTCAC
>DATNQL010000395.1:0-6686 GCA_036704025.1 Stenomitos sp. | reverse complement strand
GAAGTGCCACTCAAGGAAATGTTCGGGTATTCGATGGCGGTGCGATCGCTCACTTCGGGACAAGCTAACTTTACGATGGAGTTTGCAACTTACCGCCCAGTTCCAGCTAGCGATCAGAAACAGCTAACCGCAAAAGTAACTAGGTGAGGCTTCTAGATGCCCGACGTCTTGAAGACGTCGGGCATCTGCTCTTCATAATCTATCGAACATCTTGCTCTATCAATCCCTTCCACACCAAATACCCTTGCCCATTCAAATGGATACCATCTATTGTGTATTGAGCATCTAATTGATTATTGCTATCTAAAAAAGCAGAGTATAAATCAATATAGTGAAACGAGAATTCTTGCGCTAAACCTTTCAATTTAGCATTGAGTTCAATAATTTTATGATTCACTCCATTATTGGGAAATTTCTGATTATTTAAAGGTAAAAGGCTTTGAACAAACACTTCTGTTTGTGAGGTCTTTTCGTGAAAATATTTCAAAATCATATTGTAGTTAGTCAATATCTCGTCAACGCTCCTTCCTTGATTTAAATCATTAATACCAATCATCATAAAAATCTTCCTGGGTTTGGATTCAATCACCTCATCTATCCGGTTTAACACTCCATTGGTAGTATCCCCAGAGATACCTCGATTTTTGAGACGAACATTTCTAAAGAATTCATGCCATTCACAGCAATTAGTGAGGCTGTCTCCTAAAAAAACGATATCTGATTCGGATTTAGGTAAAGTATCAAAATGGCTTTTTCTCTCCCAATAATAAGGGGTATCATACATAAATTTGGCTCTCGATGCTGCACTTTGCAAGAAGGAAGTTTTACGAATTATATAAGGAACTCCACCTTTTGAGTAAACCCAAATACTGCCTATCCCTAAAATTATTATATTTAGGAGTAACGAAATGAGTAATAGGAATTTTACCATTCTGTCTATTGGCAGGCACATCAAGAAGCAACAATAATGTCAGTTTATCACTGACTTACTCATCATTATTAATAGCATTTATTCTTAGCAATAGATATAAATGCAAGTCTAATTTTTTAATTCAATTGTGAGAATATAGTGTTTCAAAAGGGGTTTGTGAATAGTGACCTTACTGACAGCCTGATGTTAAAGGTTTTTTCGTTTACATCTCCAATCAAATCACTATACGTCTTTTGTATCTCTGCGATCGCTATGTCTGGAGTGGTAGCTTTTGGCAAGCTGCTACCTGTCTGTATTTCACCAGAAAATCCAATATCGATCAAGATTTCTAAGAGCTAAAACCGACGCTACGCGCTAGGCAGACGGCATCCTTTTGTTGTGGAGAAAGAATTCTGTGTGAAGAGTAGAGGGAATGTGGTAGCGGAAGCGTCGATTACCCTGGAAACTGACAGTCGGCTTGGTTCATCCCTACAACACAACCGAAATATCATCAACCACCGAAATTCGTCCCTTACGCACGGCATAAAGCAGTCGATTGATCACGCAGAGTTCATCATCTAGAAGCGAATCTTCCAAGAGTGCCGCCATTAGTCCATAACGGTCAGCCAGCGTTAGACGACCGGAAACACTGGCACTAGCAAATAACTCGTAGAGGGCTGTGGGTAAAAGTTTTACAGATTTCATAGATCGACCATAGAACTCATATTGAGCTATCACTCCAAAATGCAAGACTTACGCGAAAATCTACCTATGGAGCGATCGCCTGAATCTGCCGTCTCAGATAAGCTGTGACGCATTTAAGAAAGCCTATTTCCACATCCTACACCCCACACCCCACACCCATTACGACAATTTCGCTATGGCAATTTAGCTGCACATCAGCTTACTCCCTTGAAATGCGCTCCAGCCATGCTCCGGAAAACACATCGGCAAGTTTCATCAAATATTCATGCCTTGAGACACATCTGAGGGCTATTTCTTTACAAAATTTTAGATAACTTAAGGGTAGCAACGAAGCGGTGAGTTTTCAATCACTTTAGGCAAGAGGTGATTCAACGTTTTGCAGGATGTAGGCGTCGAGAGCTGAATCAGCACGCAGGATTTAGAGGCTTGACCAGCTTAAATGAAAGCCACCGCATTCTTTCTTCCGCCTCCAGCAGGATTCTTGTTAGAAGTTTACTCAACTCCATAGCCTTCAAGATGCGAAGATAGGCAAAACCTGTCTAGATCGTGAAACGCTGAGTGAAGGTATGGTAACAAAAGAACAAATAGTGCAGTGGTTGCAGGCTGTAGCATTCGTTCTAGAGCAGAATAAGGATTATCTGACGGAACTGGATGCTGCAATTGGCGATGCTGACCACGGCATTAATATGAATCGGGGTTTTCAAAAGGCGATCGCTCAGTTGCCCAGTATTGCAGATCAGGATATCGGGAGTATTCTCAAAGCCGTTAGTATGACCCTGATTTCAACCGTGGGTGGTGCGAGTGGGCCACTTTACGGTACGCTCTTCCTGCGAGCGAGTACAGTCGTAACGGGTAAGCAGGAGCTCAGCGATGAAGACATGGTAACGTTCCTCCAAGCCACCGTGGATGGTGTGGTGCAACGCGGTAAGGCCAACTTAGGTGATAAAACCATGCTGGACGCCCTTTCTCCAGCCATAGAGACTTTTAAGGATGCGATCGCACAAGGGGCAAGTACGCCAGAAGCCTTACACAAAGCCGTATCTGCCGCTGAGGAAGGTATGAAAAGCACCATTCCTCTCGTGGCGAAGAAAGGACGGGCTAGCTATTTAGGCGAAAGAAGCAGTGGGCATCAAGACCCCGGTGCGACTTCTACTTATCTAATTCTCAAAGCACTGCTGGACACTGTTAATCGTCATTAATGATTGGTCATTTGTCATTCATTATTAATCGTCGAAACTTTCTCAAAACCGTTGGACTGACGGCGTTCGCTACTCAGTTACCGCTTCTGGCTCAAGGGTATCCCCTTCCGAAAACGATTCTGAAACCACCTCGCTTAAAAGTGGGCGATACCGTTGGATTAATTAATCCTGCCAGTCCGATTGACGCAAAAGATATCGAACAGGTCAAGCAAACCTTAGCAGGGCTAGGGTTAAAGGTGAAGTTGGGGGCGCATATCCTCGATCGCTACGGCTATCTTGCAGGAACGGATGCGAACCGGGCGGCTGATGTCAATGCCATGTTTGCCGACTCCTCGGTTCAAGCCATTCTCGCCATGCGGGGAGGTTGGGGTTGTAATCGAATTCTGCCACTCTTGGAGTGCGATCGCTACCGCGCTTCTCCTAAAATTCTCATGGGATATAGCGATATTACCTCACTCCTTTTAGCCATTTATGCCCGCAGTGGCATCGTCACCTTTCATGGTGCTGTAGGAACATCAACCTGGAATGCGTTTACAGTGGATTATGTGAGGCGCATTCTGTTTAACGGGGAAGCTGCCACCCTCCAGAATCCCATCCCTAACCGCGACAATTTAACGTCTACTTCCATCGTTGTAGAGACTATTACGCCTGGAAAAGCACGGGGAAAATTAGTTGGTGGTAATTTATCTGTACTGACCGCGATGGTAGGTTCGGCGTACCTCCCTCCTTGGCAAAAAACCATCTTATTTGTAGAAGAAATTGGGGAAGACCCTTATCGGATCGATCGAATGCTAACCCAGTTAAAATTAGCCGGAATATTACCCAAAATTGCTGGTTTTGTCTTTGGTCAATGTACTAATTGTATCCCCAAAGATAACGAAGACTCACTAAGTTTGAGGCAAGTATTGAGAGACCATATTCAACCCTTAGGCGTTCCGGCTTGGTCGGGTTCAATGATTGGTCATATTAAGGATAAATTCACGATACCTGTTGGGGTGGATGTAGAAATTGATGCCAATCAAGGAAGGATCAAAATGTTAGAATCTGCGGTTTTGTGATGACAGTTCTAGTCAATCCTGACGCGGAAGCGAATTGAACCAAAATTGCTCCCCTCTTCATTAGAGATATCCCCCAAATTCACAAGAACGGCTCCTTCAGGATTGGTTTGGTTCGAGCAGGAATTGCCCGCAGGCAACGGTGCCAAGGGTGACAAGAAAGTCCCTTCTCTTGGGGTTGTTCCATTCGATGCCTGAATGCTATTAGGAACAAATGTTGTCCCTTTGGGAATCAAATCACAGAAATTGACGTTGGTGACTGGGCTACCTCCATCCGAGAGAAAATAGATGGTGTAATCCACTTCGTCGTTCGTTTCTAAAGCATAATCAAGCCCCAGGTTATAAAGTCCCACTGGGAATAATTGTGACCAACCAGGTGCGTTGTCATTCTCATCATCTGGGTTATCCACAAAGTTCGCGAAATTAATCCCTGCCAGTGGTACGCCACCTCTGGTTACATTCGTAATTCGTTTCACCAGACGCAGATTAGGGTCCCCAGTCGTGATCACGCGGGTGGGGTCGGTTACGGTGTTGTTCGCCTCATTACTATCCCCTGTCGTTGACACCACGGCTTGATTGGAGTAGTTACCGGGGGGTGAGGTGACGTTAACGTTGAGCGTGATGTCTGGAAGAGTGCCACCCGGATTAACCGCAGGGCCATCGTAAACACAGGTCACTTGTTGCCCGACGGCAGAGCAATTCCAATTATTGCCGGTCGCTGAGACAAAATTGAAACCCTCAGGCAAAGTATCCGTTACCGCGACGGGGCCATAAGTGGGACCTGTAGCCGTGGGCAGATTCTGCACTCGCAAGGTGTAGGTACCGGTTTGGCCTTGAATGAAGTTACCAGAATGAGTCTTGGTAATGGCTAAATCCGGCAAGGGTGGGGTGGCGATGGTTTCCACCCGCACATTGATCAGTTCATGAAAATTGATCCCCTCTCCCGTAGAACTGGAAAAGCCAAACTTGAAACTATCCGGGCGGTTGGGCGGAGCCGGGAAAGAGGCCAAAACGGTTTGATAGGCTGATCCCGTCCCCGTTGGGTCTATTTCTAGAGTAATGGTGTTATTGGTACTGAGCGTAATCCTGACTCGCCTTCTGGTATTGGGGGCGGTGCGCGAAGTTGCGTCCGGGTTATCGATGCTAAATCCACCCGGTCGAGTAGACAAGGTACCGGATGTGCCGAGGAAGCAATAGCCCGTTAACCCACTACCCGGCCCCCTGACCGTTACGGAGTCTTTCACCTGTTCTGCGGGTGACGACAATCCTGGACCACTGCCAAAAGGGGAACGGGTGGGACAACCATTACCCCGTCCTTCAAAGTCATTGGCAAAGTTGCCAAATTCATCGAGTCCTACACCAATGTAGGCATTTGTTAATCCATTTTCATTGGCCGTATTGCTGACTTCTTGGGCATAGCCTAGGGCACCACCGGTTGAACCTAAAGCTGGTGTGGTCGTACTGCCGTCGAATAAGAAGAACGTTGTTCCATCGGCTCCAGACCGAGTTGTGTTTCCACTGCCATAGGCAAAGTAATCGAAGGTGATCACCAAGCCTTGATTGGAGGGAATCGCATAGTCGTAAAAAACAAAACCTCGTTGGTTGATTGTGTTGGTCGTCAATCGGAGTACTCCCGATCCAGGCGGATCAGAGGTTGCAGGACAGTTGGGAATTGATCCCGGTGCAGATGACCCTGTGGCAGTCAAGCAAGGGGGAAGCGTTCCACCATTCGTCCATCCATAAGAAGTTGCATCGGTGAAGTCTTCTTGGACGACGGTAACGTTAGCGGCGACGGGTGAGCTACTAGCGGCGAACATTAGGAGTGTGCCGCCAAGCAACCAGCCAAGATGCTGATGTTGAATTACAGAAGTAAAATTGTGGTTAACAAATGGCATGAGCGAGCATAGCAACAGCCGCCGTCGTGAGACATACGACAGCTCAGGCTGTTAGCATCCTTAAACAAACAATTGGGATTAATTTCTTAACGAGCTAGATGCTAAGGGTTAATCAGATACCTCGACTCTCCCCAAAGAAGGAAATATTTGTTAAGGTGGATTGTGTCATGAAAAAAGCTTAGATACGAGCATCCACAGCATAAGAGTGAGTTTTTAGGTTCACCCGAGCAGAAGATATCCGGGCACCTAGTGAGAAACGTCCTTTTACTCAGAATTGGTATTCCTTAAATCAGATAAGTTTAGGGTGAATAACTGTTACTAGTTGCCAGCTTTTCAAGCAGAATAAAAACCTCTAGGTCGAGGTAGCTCTCTGAGATTTGTTAGACTAGCCAATAATTGTAAAAATTAGTTTACGAAGAATGGGACATTGAGGAATAAGGTTGGGAACCCTAGAGTTTTGGTCACTGGATTTACACTAAAACTGTGACTTGTAGAGATATTCCCAATTTTTCCCGTCTCTGAATTGCCGAAAACTGCAATCGCACCTAAAAGAGGTTACTCATGCATCCAAGTCCCTTGTTGTTGACGAAAGAACTTCCTACCCTGCACTACACTTCTACACCCAATCGATTCGATGAAACCTGGGAAGCCCCCCTGGCAACGCTTTTAGGCGTCGGACGCGCCGCTGGTGCTGACTTTGTGGAATTTTTCTTAGAGCGAGTCAACTACATTAGCTGCTTAGCCGAAGATGATATCATCACCAGCATCTCTCCCCGCCTCTCTACAGGTGCTGGCGTGAGAGTGTTTCGGGGTGATGCGGATTGTTATGTTAGCACGAACGATCTCTCTTTTTCTGGCCTCAAAGCCGCCCTCGAAAAAGCCCTTTCTATCCAGGGAATGCAACTCCCCGCACCGAATGCCC
>DATNQL010000394.1:0-7760 GCA_036704025.1 Stenomitos sp. | reverse complement strand
GATAAGAAATAGTGGACGTTTTCCTTGTATGCTGCTATCAATGAATTCAGTTAATAGAGAACACCTTCGGCGTCCAGGATATCTTGGATGGGAAAGTTTATTTCTTGATTTCCCCTATCTGCTTCTATCTGCTGCCTCACTTCCTCAGGCGTGAAATCATAGCCATTGTCTCGACCTAGCTGAACCGACTGATCTATAAGGCTTTGCAAATCGGGAATCGCTTGCAGTTGATCTTGCAGTACCTGATTTTCTCTTACTAATTGGCAGAACCGCTCTAAGTTTTCTTGAGACATATAGTTTTTCCAAAAGTTATCGCCAGAGTATAGCAGGTTCTTATGTTTTCCAACGGTAAGAGTGAAAAATCTTCAATAATTAGCCAAATACCCTTAATTTTCAAGCTGAAGTTGGCACCTTTTGTATAAATAACTGCCAAAAAGCTTTCCGGCTATCGGTGACATAACTCTGCACATCTACATACCCTGCCGGTTGTTCTTTGACATCCAACAGAGGCACAGTCGGCTCCCTAACAGCAAGGCTGAGCAATCTTTCATTGAGTTCCAACAAAATTTTGCGCTTCAGTAACTCCTCCACAACTCGCTGAATCTTCTCCCAGGAAACCTCATATCCGTACTTCTTATTTAGATCATCCATCAGTTCTCGATAGGTCAAAGTCTGATCGCATTCCACATAAACTTGATAAGCTAACCCATCTAAACTGATTTCCGGCTCAATTGCACAAGGTCGAGTATCAACCAGCTTGATGCGATCGCCATTATCCTCCATGACACTCAACATCGGCGGCGACTCCGACTTAAACAGCCTTTGCCATTCACTCACCCACTCCCTCAGCCTTTGATGTTCCGGAATTTTCCTCTCTTCTCCCACTTCCTCAAACGAATACGCCAAATCCTTCAACTTCTCGGCATCCAGGGGATAGATATAGGAATAGGTGCGCTGAGGGACAAGGGTTAACCCATACTCCTGCGATCGCTCATAATAGGGACTGAAGCGATCGAATCGCATGAGTCTAGTCTCTTCAGTTGGCGGCTGCAAGTGAACAATTAACGGTAGCCATTCCAACATCTGGGTGTACCACTCCCCACACTCCCCCGGCAACCCCACCAAAAAATTCCAAAACACCTGAATCCCAAACTCCCGCCCCCACTTGAGCAACTGAACATTCATCAACGCCGTGTTGCCCTTCTTCATCAGCCCCAGCAGCGAATCATGCATACTCTCAATTCCCGGTTGCAGCCAACGCACCCCCGCCTCTGCCAACTGCTGCACCTGCTGGCGCTTCAAATTCGCCTTGGTTTCATAAAAAATTGAATAAGGCTCCTCCAACGCCGCAAACATCGGCAGCACTGTATCAATGTGCTTCAAATCCAGAATGCTATCCACCACAAAGAACTTCCGCTGCCCGTAGCGCCTAGATAACCAGCTAAACTCCCTCACCACTCGTTCTGGCGACTTCGAGCGATACGTCATCCCCGCACCATTCAGCCCACAAAACGTACAATGTTGCTTTTGCCCCCACCAACAACCCCGTGACGTTTCCACAAACATCCCTGGCGTAATGTAATGGGCAATTTTTGGGCAGCTTTCCAGCGTTTGAAAATAATCGTCATAATCTGGAATCGCAACTTGATCCAAATCCTGCACCGATGCACGGGGAGCCAAAGCCGCTACCCGTTCCTTGTCCCGATGAGCAGAGCCGATTACACCATAAGGTAACTCTGTCAAGTCCAAATCCCGACCGCATTCCAGAAGCTTGCCACATAACTGAGCAAAAATCTCATCCCCTTCCCCCGAACAGACAAAATCCACCCAAGGAAACGCCTGGTGAGTCGCCAAACCCATTACCCCTTCACAGTTCGCCCCACCCATCACCGTCACCACCTCCGGCGCTAAATCCCGAATGCGCCGCAGCAAGGCTAATGAAGCACAGTTTTGGTGAAAGGTAGAGCTACAACTAACAATCCGAGGCTGTAAGTCCAGAATCGATTGAGCAATCCGCTCAATGAATGCCGCCGCCTTCTCCCGTACTCGCCAAAGTTCCTTAATGGTGTCTTCTTTAAGATTTGGAATCGTACTGAAATACTCTGAGTGATTCGGCTCAAAGTCAGGGAACGCTAATCCTGAGAACGTCCATTCCCCAATAAAATGCGCTGCCAGCCCTTCACTAATTATCTTGTAGTTATAGATTCCAACTTCTTGGGCAAACCAGAGATTCGGGTAGAGTACCGTCGAGTTAATTCCACTCTCCGTAAGGCTGGCTTTCAACAAACCCAGAGCCAGCGACGGGCGCTCTATTGCAGCGTAAGGCATCAAAACCAGACATACATCCGTCATAGGATTAGTAATCGGTAATTGATGGTAATTTATCATCTCCCATTACAGAAAGCTCCCGTTTCATTTAATGCCGCTACAGTTTAGATTCCCCCTAGGGCGTGTTTTCAAACTTCGCCGTCAGATTTAGATCCCCCTAAATCTCCTCACTAAAGCTCCGGCTTGAAAAGGGGGACTTTGAGCAGATTCTCCCCCCTTTTTAAGGCAGGGCTAATTCATGGTAATCAGAGAAAATTCCTGAGCCTTCTGTACGAGTATAAATTACTCCCCCAGCTTCCCCAGCTCCCCCCGCTTCTCAAATTTCTCTAACGACAATAAATTAGCCCTGCTTTTTAAGGGGGGCTGGGGGGGATCGAAGGGTTTGAAGACACACCCTAGCCTCCCTTGTTAAGCTACGGTGTTTTGAGGTTGATAAGCCCCCTAAATCTCCTCACTAAAGCTCCGGCAATTCTGGGGGACTTTGAATTCGAGTTCCTCCAAAATTGGCTACGGTGTACACACAAGTCCTCTGGTTTGTGTATGAGGCGATCTTGCCCCCTAAATCCCCCAATTCTAGAGGACTTTGAACTTCCGGTTCCCCCCAAGATTGGGGGGTTAGGGGGGCGAAATGCAGGAGTACTATTCAGCCCCATTCCCCTACAACCAATTCCCAATCAGAACAAACGGCGACCAAACCGCAGGATGATTGTAATTGGCATCGGCAATCATCTTCATCTGTGCCCGTCTCAACGCTTCCGCCTTGCTCACATTCGGTTGACGCAATTGGCTATAAAATTCCTTAATCAGCGGTACCGTGGCTTCATCGTTGATATACCACAGCGTTGCCAAGGCACTCTCAACCCCAGCACGAACCGCCACCCCCGCAATCCCCAAGGCTGAACGGTTATCCCCGGCAGCGGTTTGACAAGCACTCAGTGTCAGCAATTCTACCGCCTCTCGACTACGACGAGAACGCAACAAGTTATCCAAGGTTTCAATACTCAGCCGCTGATCAAATCCCACTAAAAATGTACTCTCCGCATCCACCCCAAACTTACCGTGAGTGGCGATGTGTACGATGGGGTAACTTTTTTTCTGCAACTGGGTTTGCAGGTTGGGCAGCGTAAACCCTTCATCAATGAGTTTCGTGCCGCCTAAAATCTGGTTTACCGCTTCTACCTCCGCCCTGACATTGGAGAGGGACGCAAAGGGCGATCGCTCCACGGTTAATCCTAAACTGAGAGCTGATAGATTGTTATTGTGTACGGGTTTACGAGTCGTTAGACTCAGACTCGGTGTGGTAGCAATCGGATACTTCTGAATTAAAAAGTCCTTGCCATCATGCAGTGCTGCCATCGGCACTTTTCGCAAGACTCCATCGTTGATAAAAACCAGAGTATTGGGCTTGAGTGTCGTTAAGTCCGCTTCTAAGGGACGAATCAGCCAATCGTAAATTTTCTGCGCTTGGGATAGATAATCTTCCGTTGCTCGTAGTTCCAAGAAATAGCGCAATTGGTCAATTTCTTGCTCCATCGCCTGCCGTCCCATCGCGATCGGATAATGGGTGAGTGAACCCTCCGGCGATCGCAAAATCAGGTGAGTCTGATTGTCCAAAATCACCGAATAAACCACAACCGTATTCGTATCCGTCAACGCTGCCTCACCTTCACTCTCCGCCAAGGCTACCTGCACACACTCATCCCCAAAGAAATTCTGCAACTCAGCCAGTTTCAATAATTCCAAAATATCCACAACTTGCTGTACAGAAGACTTGGCACGGTTGGATTTTGCCGTCACCGATGTAGGCGGGTTTTGGTTCAAGGATTTTGGCGCGGGTATGACACGTTTCACCTTCCCGGATGGGGGAGATTCCAGTAACAATGCCATCAACTCTCGATAAACCGGTTCCACCTGTTCGCGGAAATCGAGCTGTAAATCTTTGTTCGCGCCAACAATATCCCCGCGAATACTTTGCAAGGTGGCGATCGCTTGTTCATAAGCCGCGATCGCTGGTTCGGTTTCGCCTAACGCTTTGAGCATTCGTCCCACATGCCACTGCCACAGATACAAACTATCTGGTGCGTTGATTTGCTGAGCGGCAAACTGCGCCTTGCGATTGAGTTCCAGCGCACGATTTAAGTCTCCTCTTGCCTCGTGTAACTCGGCTAAGCTGCCCAACGCAAAGGATTCCGCTCTAGAATCCCCAATCTTTCTAGCCACTGCCAGTGCTTGTTCTAAAAGAGTTGCAGGTTGCAGGTTGGAACCGTCAACGCTCAAGAGTTGTTCTGCCAGGTTAATTAAGGCATAAGCTTTGTCTCGCGAATCCGGTGCGGCTTGCAATAAATCGCTCGCTCGGTTAAAATTTTTTAGGATTAAATCTCCATCATTCTGGGAAATCTGTGCTTGGGCGTTCCCACTGGCTCCGGATGAATGACTCCGAACCAGCAAGCGATTCCAATTCATCAAGGCTCTCGCGGCTTCTAACCCTGAGACCCCTTGAGCCGCTTGCCAACTTTGTTCAAAGTAAATTTTGCCCTGCGTTCGATCTTGAGTGGCGGCTTGGGTTAAGCGGGAAAAGTCTCGGTTATTACCCTCTACGTTGGCTAACTGAGCCTGATAAGTATAGCGATCGGCTCGGCTGGCGTAGACATTGCCCAAGTGATTCAACGCGGTTGTGATGTAAGGGGAATAATTCAATTCACGGGCAATTTTCAAGCTGGTTTGATGCGCTGTCAAGGCTTGATCATAGTCCCCTAATGCCCAGTAGGCGATGCCTAAGGCTCCTTGAGCTGCCGCTTCGGTGAGTCGTTGTGGAGGATTTTGAGTGATTTTAACCGCTGACTGCAACAGGGTAATGGCTCGTTTGTGTTGTCCCAAATCGTTGTAAGCCTGCCCTTGCTCGGTTAACAATCTTGCCAGTGCTGAGCGTGCCGCCTCATCTTTTTGAGAGCGATAAAATTGGATCGCTTGTTCCCACTGGGCGATCGCTCGATCCAGTTGCCCAATTTGTCGATAGGCGATCGCTAAATTACTGTAAACGATCGCTCGTTCTGGGGCAGCGGAAATTTGCGTTAAGGCTTGTTGCCAAAGTGCGATCGCTTCAGGATATTGCCCCCCTTGATAGCGCTCAATCCCCTGCTGTACGGCTTGGGAATAGGCGGGTTGACTGTCCTTTGCAGCAGGAGAGAGCAGGGATGGCTGCTCAACAGAAGCCGAAGACTGAGCTTGTCCTGTTGCTCCCGCGTGAAATACACAGCAAAAAACAAGACTTGCTAAGCAGATCAGACTGAATCGACGCCAAGAATGGCAAAATGCAAACATTTCAGTCAACTATCCCAAGGTAGATAACTGTATTTTATTTGAGTAAACTGGGGAGTGCCCGTAAATTCACGAGCATTTTGTAACCGTGAATTTACGGTTGACAAATTCATGAACTTGATATCAATTCTGCTCAGTACGGGTTTGTTATACCTCAGTTGCCATGGTGCGACCTTAGCACAACAGGCTCCTGATACGCCGTTGGGTTCAAACAGAGTGGTTGATACAGACGTGGGGACGTGGGAGGGCAGGGATACTCAGACAATCAATGTCCTTGCTATCAATGCAACGGGAGATGAGTCGGAGCCAAACCCACAGATACCAACCCCTCCAAGCATTTTACCGTTAGCGCAGACTCCTCCGAATCTTCCACCTGGAATCCTCGAACCGACTCGCCCCGGATTACCCCCGATTCCCTCCACCTCTCCGGAAACGCCGACGCCACCCGCTTCACTCACACCCCCCCCGGAGCTCCCCCTCACACCCCCCACGGAATTGGGGATAAAGGTGAACGTGAAACGAGTAGAAGTTTTAGGCAGTACCGTCTTTTCACCCCAAGAATTAGAAGCGGCGGTGGCGTCTTTTATCGGTAAAGAAGCCACGTTTGAAGACTTGTTAGCGATTCGGGCTGCGATTACTCATTTATATACTGAGCAGGGATACACCACGTCGGGTGCATTTTTACCCGCCCAAGATTTAACCGATGGCGTGGTGAAGATTCAGGTGGTAGAAGGTGCGATTGAAAAGATTGAAATTGAGGGATTGACACGTTTAAGAAGCCGTTATGTGCGATCGCGCATTCACCTCGCCACTCAAGCCCCGGTTAATCTGCGCCGTTTGGAAGAAGCCTTGCAACTCTTGCAACTCAATCCCCTGATCAAGACAGTGCAAGCCGAACTCTCCGCAGGAAGCGCCCCCGGTTTGAGTGTATTAACGCTGAATGTGAAAGAAGCACAACCGTATACCGCCGCCTTCACAGTAGAAAATCGGGATTCTCCCAGTGTGGGTGAGATTCGGGGCACAGCCGAAATCGCTCATAACAATTTGTTGGGTTTTGGCGATCGCTTTAGTTTCGATTATGGTATCAGTCCAGGGATCAATACTTACAACCTGGGCTATGAATTTCCGCTCAATCCTCGTGATGGCACCGTAAGTATTAGCTACGGCAGTAGCAGCAGCCGGATTGTGGAGCAGCCCTTTGCAGATTTAGATATTAACGCGGATTCTTACAACGTTTCACTGGGTTTTCGTCAACCCATTGTTCGGACTCCCAAAAGTGAATTTACGGTTGGAATCTCTCTGGATTTGCGCCAAAGTCAGACTTATTTATTTGAAAATGTACCCTATTCTTTTTCTCTTGGGCCAGACAATGGTAAGTCTAAGTTGACGGTTCTGCGCTTGAATCAAGACTGGATTAATCGCTCGACAACGAGAGTTTTAGCTGCGCGATCGCAATTGAGTTTGGGCTTGAATGCTTTGGGAGCTACAGCTAACGAAACTGCTGTTGATGGGCAGTTTACGAGTTGGTTGGGACAGTTTCAATGGGTTGAGGCTTTAGGGGGAAATAGCATTTTCTTGGCTCGTGCGGCAGCTCAATTTTCCTTAGATTCTCTCTTACCTATCGAACAGTTTAGTATGGGTGGAATCGAGACAGTGCGGGGCTATCGACAAAATCAAAGAGTGGCGGACAATGGGATTGTAGGTTCTCTGGAATTGCATTATCCCATTATTCGCCAACCCGATGGCATGGGCACCTTACTGCTGACTCCTTTTTTTGATATGGGTACGGTTTGGAATAATCAGGGAGAAATTCCCAACCCTACTACTCTTGCTAGCATTGGTTTAGGATTACGTTGGCAGCGGAACCCTCATTTTTCGGCTCGTTTAGATTGGGGAATTCCGCTGATTTCGGTTCATGAAGATGGTAATTCTTTACAAGACAACGGTCTTTCGTTTTCAATTCGTTTTCAGCCTTTTTAATGACCTCTTTAAAATTTTGTTCGTACTAGCGCAAGAAGGCAGTTCGCGTAGCGTTCTCCGTAGGAGTAGTAAGGAGGCAGGAGGCAGAAGGAAAGAAAGTTTGTACGGTAAGCTTTTTAACCTTTTTCAACTGG
>DATNQL010000393.1:0-4395 GCA_036704025.1 Stenomitos sp. | reverse complement strand
TGACGTGGGGACGCGGGGACACGGGGACGCGGAGAGTTTTTATTATGGGTCATTAGACGGACATGATATGAGGCCAGAGAAGAGGTCTAATCACTTGCACATTTCCCCGTCGTCACAAAAAAAGCGGCAGCCTCTTGTCAAGGCGCGCCGCCAGCCAACTATCCCAACAACTGAAAAAACTTATACCAACGCTAACATCTGTAATTCTGCTTTGAGCAAATCTTCAAAATAGCAGACTCCGGTTCATCGATAGAGTTTTAGTTTTATCTAAAAATAGCGATCGCAGCTTGCAGGAGTTTGTCCAACACCTGGGTTGAGGATTGGTTAAGCTGGATATGATCAGTCTGTCTGGTTTACCTCCATCTCAGGGATGACAATGCACCACAAGTCGTTTATTGCATTTACGCTGATGGGTAGTTCATTTCTGAAGGGTTCTAACCTTAGCTTAAGGGAATGAAGAGGCTACAGTGTTCAGCAACAGCGAGTGAACAAGTCACCGACAGGGTAGAAGTGATGCGCCTAGTGTTCTTAAACCTTGTGGAAACGATGAGACTCACGACGCAGCTAGAGCGATAAGCTACTTTGGCAGTCTGTCCACTCAGGGGATTCTACTGCAAAGAACACGAACCCGTTTTCCTAACCGAGTTGTCGCGATCGCACCGCCCCCAATGCAAACTGATTTACAAGGATTGGAAATTACCAAGGGAGAGATTAAACACTGTAGCGGTGTCAGCCTTGATGCTGTGTTTAGACCACCAACACTTAGAAAATTTATCTCTGAGCTGGGCAAAACTTCCCTGGTTATTCTTTTGATTTGTTTGAGTGGTTTAGTTCTTAGTGTGTTTTTTCCGGCTCAGATGGGATCACTCATTGCCATTGATGTTATTGCTTCAGTTGTTTTAGTGTTAGATGATTTAAGAAAGATTCGCTTCAGTTATCAAAACCGGAATCTTGCCCGGATGTTTGAAGATGTGAAGCGATTTAATTCTGTGATTAAAGCGATTGACCTCAATGACCAAATAGAAGCCGTCGGCAATCTGGGTGTGGGCTTGCAAAACCGAGAGAAAGTGATTCAGGCGCTGCGGCTAGCCAGAGAAGATATCATTCGCGCCTTAAAAACAGAACGAATTCTCCGGGAAAATCAAAAATTCATCCAGTTGAATTATGAGTTGTTTGAAACGAATCTAACAGCGTTAACGTCTTTGCAAGTGAATGGTCAAGCCGGTGAGTATGGACACTTTTTGAATGAAGCCTTACAAATTGTTGTGGATGTCCGAGAAGAAATGAGAAAGTTACAGGATCATCACTTTTAAGGGATAAAACTGTATTGATTGACTTGAAAAGGAGCAGCGCATTCTGTGCAACCGGATTTGCAGGGCTTGGAAATTTCACCTGGAGAACTTAAACACCTAACCGGTGTTGATTCAACGGAGATGTTTAGACCGACCATCCTCCGCAATTCAAAACAACGATTCCATTTCTTTATTCAAGAAGTTTTGCTGAGTCTGGCTTTGATGCCCATTATTGTTGGCTTGTTGCATGTGTTTGTGATTCTGCCTTTCATCGGTTCTTCACTCGTTGCTACTGTGATCACTTTGATGATCGTGCCGATTGTGATTGTAGGGGTGCGATGGTTCTGGTTAAAACGCAACAGTCCGATGACTTTATGCTCCTTGTTAGATGAAGTAGACCGATACAATGCTGTGATTCAAGCCATACATATTAATGACCAGTTGGAGGCGGCTGGAACGACCCAAATTGTAAATGAACGCCACAAAGTTGTTGAAGCACTGACCCTAGTGAAAGAAGATTTGGTAAAAGCGTTGAGGGCGGAGAAGATTCTGCGAGAAAATCGGAATTTTCTGATTAGTAACCCTGAACTGTTGGCAACGAATTTAAGAACGGTGCAAACTCTGCAAGTCAATGACCGAGCCAGTGAGTATGGTCGTCTGCTCAATGAAGCATTGCAGATTGCGACTGGTGTTCAAGAAGAAATGGCGAAATTACAGAATCAACGTTGACGCTTTTATTTTGTTCTTTCTAATTTATCGGCTGTGTTCTGGGAGGCGATCGCTTGACCGATTCGTTTTTTTTTGATACAATTTTTTTATTGTGGGAAAATATGTCCGCCTATAAATCAAGTTTCGCTTCATAGGGACAAACCACTCGTAAATTTGACGGAAGAAGATCAATCCTTGAGAGCGATCGCAGTTGAGCCGGAAGCTTTTCGATCTCCGGAAGATAGCGAACAAAAAGTAATACCCAATCCCTATCCATCACCCATTTCTCTATTTATTCTCTCCTCTGCGAACTCCGCGCCTCTGTGGTTCGTTTCAAAAAAGACAGAGTCAACGCCGATTTAGTATAAACCCCCCGAAACCTGGGGTCGCCCATGTGGTCAATTAAGCGTGTTTCAGCTTCAGTGCTCTCGCCCAGGAAGTTTTGCACCAAAAAGAAGTCCATAATTTTATCGTGGCGGAAGTACCAGGCTTTCTGGGCGTTCCCCTCCCTATCCCACCACTGACGGCTGACGACCATTTGGTATTTCTTATCTTCCAACGCCTGTAATTCTGGGAGAAATTGCCCCGCCGGGAGGGTATTCTCATCATTGAGCCGCATTTGGTAAACGGCTTGGGAGAATCTTTTTAAAGGAAATTTGTACTGCCATTTATGCCAGAATTCCTCTGCCATCTGGTGGTATTGCTGTTCTTGTAGGCGGAACAAGTCGGGGGTGTTACCTTGGGAGAGCATCAGAGCAACGAGAGTTAAATCCATGGGATTGGCAAGAATGCGTTGCGCTGCATCTAACTCTTCCGGCGGTTGCTGGAGGTTAAGGGCATGGGCTAAGTAGCGGATGCAGGCATGTTTGTAAGATTTCCCCTGAATTGGGGCATCTTTGAGCAGTTTGGGCTGACGAGAAACCAAAAATGGCTCAATTTGTTGGCATTCCAGGGGTTGTAAGTAATAAGTCTTGGCGGTTGAGGGAGGTGTCCACACCAAGGGTTGGGTTGTCATGATGAGATTACCCCGCAAATAGCCCTCAACAAAATGGCTAATTTTTGCCCGTGTGTCGGCGCTGACTTCGTTAAGTCCATCGATGCAGATATCAATCGCGCCACTGTATATTAAGTTCTTCAGGAATTGGAGATCTTGGGCTTGTCCGTGCAGCTTATCTTGGATGGCTTCAATCACACCCTTGTCGCACTTTTGAGCGGGGAGGTGGGCAACAATGCGGGGAGAGTGTTTCACCAGATGGCGCAGAAACATCGATTTGCCCAAACCGGAATCACCTTCTAAGATGATTTGCCCTTGAATCTTGGGGAGTGCCTCGGTAACGGCTTTGATGTCTTCTGAATCTGGAATGATGACTTTAGACTCTGGGAAGTAAGCGTCGTCATCGAAATGCTCTAATCCGGCATCAGCGAGTAGGGACGGTTGGAAGGGTTGAAACAGATGGCGGCGGAGGTAGGGAACCCAGGTGAGGAGAAAACCAATGTAGCCGACACCGAGAATCTTCCTTACCCATGGGTTCCAGAAAAAGATAGCTAGGGTTTGGGGAAATTGAGGGTAGGCAACAATCAGGGCAAGCCAAACGCCAGCATGAATTAGGATGATGTTTCGGGCGAGGGAAAGCCATCTCCCAATTACCACATCCTGGATGGCTGACTGCATGGTATCGGCTTGGTTGTACCCGCCTTTTTTCAGGTTGTGGTAGTGATTTTGCAGTAAGGGAATGTCCTGGGGTTTCCAAGACACTCTACGGGCAACCCTAGCTATTTTGGTGGCTAAGTCTTGTTGTAATCGTTCCAACCCCTGACTTCCTATCCAGGCATCGCGAAGCACTTTCAGTGTTTTCTGGCTGTCTGCGTATGTGAGGTGAGTCGGAAGGGATTGAGGATTACCCAGCCATTTGAGCAGCGTTTTTACATCATCTGTGCCGCCCCCTAAAAAATAAGCCAAAAACCGCCAAGTTTCAAAGTTAACGTTTTGGTGATTGGGTTCGTAAACAGGATTCAGGACGACAACAACCTCATATACCTGTAATTTTCGGAGATTACCCAAAGCTTGGGCGGCACTGCTACGAACTCCTGCATCCACTTTTTCATTCTGGATGATGTCGGCGATGTCTTTGAGGTAGGGTTGAGTTGTCTGTTTCAGGTTGCCCAACGCTTGTGCCGCAAAGCTACGCACGGATGCCTCCACCTGTTCATCCTTGAGCAAGTTGAGGATATCTTTGATATAAGGTTGAGCGGCTTTTCCCAAGTTGCCCAAGGCTTCTGCCGCACTACCCCGCACGGATGGTTTAACCTGTTCATCCTTAAGGAAATCGAGGATATCTTTAAAATCAGATTGAGTTACCTGCCCCAAATTGCCTAAAATTTGAGCGGCACTGCC
>DATNQL010000392.1:0-9062 GCA_036704025.1 Stenomitos sp. | reverse complement strand
GTCATTTTTTCTGTCAATCTGCCGTGATTTATTTTCAAGTCAGTTGCAACAGATGTAATCTTTCTCCCCCCTTTTTAAGGGGGGTGGGGGGGATCTGAATGTGTAGCAGCTCAAAAGGAAATTGGTATCAGTCCCAATTTTGTCCACTGTTGAAGTAACCTTCAAGAATTAACCACTTGGATTTCATCGAGTTGGGAAATCACGACATCTGCCGCTTCTAAATGTGCCGCTTCTGGTGTTCCCCAGCAAATACCAATACAACCCGCCGCACTGGCACGTTGTGCCATCTCAATATCTCCAGCCGAATCTCCCACCATGAGAGTAGAGGTGGGTTCAACGCCCAGTGTTTGACAAGCTTGAAGAAATAGTGAGGGGTCAGGTTTACTTGGCCCTTCGTCCACACCCTGCTGTAATTGAATGTAAGGGTTGAGTTGATGACGATTGACAAAAGCTTGTACTCGTGAAGTTCTCGCCGCTGACAGGATTCCCAGTTTTAAACCCGCTTCTGAGAGGAACTTCAAAACTTCTAAGCTACCGACAAACAGGGGTGTAGTATTGGCGGCCTCTTTCAGATAGTGATCGGCTTCGGCAAAGGCATTATGAGCAATCCCTAACGACTCTAACCAGCCTCGACCCGTTTCAGCGATATAAGCCGCTGCCGCAATTTCATTTTCACGACGGCTACCCACTGCCATTAAACCGGTGGGGTTCAGTTTGTCGCCATCAATGCCAAACGCCATTAATAATGGCTCTCCAATGCCGGGAATTTGGGCGTCAATCAGGCGCGATCGCTTTTGCCCCAGTTCTCTCAAAAAGACTTGCGAATCTTCTAGGGTGCCATCTTTATCAAAAATGACCGCTTGGATATTGGGAAACGTAGCGTCCCGACAGCGAATCGTTACCAACAGTTTATGCTCCTCTCAACTAATCCCAGAAAATATCAAGAGCGCTTTCCCCGCGCTCCAATAAAAAAAGAGGGGAAATCCCTCTTCATTAAACAGTTGGGTGTTTAAAACCCATCCCCAACACAAAATGAAATTATTCTTCGATCGCAGCGACGACTTCTTCTTCATACTCTGGCTCTAGCTCTGGCTCTAGCTCTGGCTCTAGCTCTTCAGGAGCCGCCACTTGCTGCTGTTGAGCCGCACGCATCTTCTCGCGGTACTTCTCTGCCATTTCTTCCGCTTTTTCGTAGACGCGATCGCGGTTATTGATCATATCGCCCGGTTCTGGCTCTAATTGCTTAGTAGACAGAGAAATCCGGCCTCTTTCCGCATCCAAGTCAATGATCATGACCTTCACTTCATCATTGACATTAAACACGCTGTGGGGCGTATCGATATGGTCGTGGGAAATCTCAGAAATGTGTAGCAAGCCGCTGACACCACCAATATCGATGAATGCTCCGTAAGGTTTGATGCCCCGCACAGAACCGATAACCACTTCACCCACTTCTAGGCGGTTCATCTTACGCTCAACCAGCGCACGACGGTGTGAGAGAACCAGACGGTTGCGGTCTTCATCAACCTCTAGGAATTTCAGTTGGAGTTCTTCTCCGACCAAATCTTCCTTGGGTTTGCGCGTGCTGATATGAGAGCCGGGAATAAAGCCACGTAGCCCCTCAATTCGTACTAAAGCTCCACCACGATTAGTGGCAAAAACGAGAGAGCGAACGGTTGCATCTTCAGCTTGCAACTGCCGTACTCGCTCCCAAGCCCGCATGTACTCAATGCGACGGATTGAGAGGGTTAGTTGTCCATCTTCATTCTCGTCAGTCAGAATGAAAAATTCCCGCGTTTCGTTTGACTGTAAGACTTCCTCCGGGTTGTCAACCCGGTTGATTGACATCTCCTGAATCGGGATATATGCTGCGGTTTTAGCACCAATGTCAATCAGAGCACCTCTAGGCTCCAAACTGAATACGGTACCAGCGACGATATCACCAGGACTAAAGTGATAATCATATTTATCAAGAAGGGCGGCGAAATCGTCGTGAGTGAAGCCAATATCGACTGTAGCGGTTCTTTTCTGACTGAGCATGTGCGTTGCGTTTCCTAGTTTTATCTCCGTAATGACTATGCCTCCTGTCGATGTACAAGCACGTCGGCATTGTGCTGCCTACACCTACATCGCGTTGTCTATACCACCCTATTTTAAAAGATTTAATAAAGTGCAGACAGCTAATTATAACTCAGGCTGGATGCCTTAGTAGAGTTTCTTTATCCGCTTCTCGTTGATGAGATAGTTTACACTTTTACTTCTGAATTTTCCGAAACCCTCCTTGATGCTGATGAGTCCTGTTCGTCAACCTCCACAGTTACCGTACGGGGGTTTGGAGATATCTCAATCAGATCCGCATGACTTTTGAGGTGATCTAAAGTTTCAACAAAATCTCGGATACCTTGAAACTTCCGATAGACCGAGGCAAAACGGACATAGGCAACTTCATTCTCCTCTCGTAAGTATCGAAGAACTAATTCACCAATTTCATTACTCGTGACTTCCCGTCCGGATTGCTGCTGTAATTCAGCCTCAATTTCATCTACAAATACTTCCAAGCTTCTTTGAGGAATTTCCGTTTTTTCGCAGGCTCGTATAATTCCCCGTAATAATTTGGAGCGGTCAAAAGATTCTCGCTTTCCATCGCGTTTGATCACCGTCAAAGGAACAAATTCGATGCGTTCGTAAGTCGTGAAACGATGTTTACACTGCAAACACTCCCGACGCCTGCGAACACTTTGTCCTGCTTCGGTAGAACGGGACTCAAGAACGCGGCTGTCGGTGTGCTGACAATAAGGGCATCGCATAAAAGAAAGTCCTTGATTGAGCTGGGTGGAGTCAAAGGCAGGTAGCAAGGCAGAGAACTGTGACTCGGATGCTGTAACTGTAAATATATGCGAAAACCTGAACCGCTCGCCGTCTATCTTCTTTTCTCACTCAGAGAAACTGATGGACTGATGAAGGCTCAGGATATTCAAACTAAGGTCTTAGAGTTTTGACACTCACTCGACTATTGTGCGTTTGAGGCGTTAACGTCATGGCTCATCAAGAGCCTTCGCCGTTCACTACTTTTCAATCCGAGGTGGCTCTCTGAAGGCGATCGCAAAAAACAGGGTAGCGATCGCACAGGTCAAAATCAAGATATAAGCAATGCTTTCCATGTCAATAATTCCTGACTATCTGCTGAATTACCAGTCTAACTCGCCATGTTAATCAAAAAGTCAAAAGGCTCAAAAGGGGTGAAGTGTGAAGGATGAATTGTTCGTGCTTGTCCTCATCAATCATGAAGTCACCCGATGATTCAGCCATGAGCTTGTATTGTTGAGCTTTCCAACTTAACCTCTCAAGCTTCACACTTCAGCCTTTAGTCGCCTTTTTACCGATTACACCATTGCCGTTCTAGACAGCTTCTTTCTTCCGGGTACTCTTGTCGCCCACTTTCTGGAACAGACCCCACTCGACTTGCTCTTCCATGTCAGCTTCCACCCCAGCAAACACATCCCGGAAGAGGGTCCGAGATCCGTGCCAGATGTGCCCAAAGAAGAACAGTAGAGCAAACACTGCATGTCCAAAGGTGAACCAACCGCGAGGGCTGGTGCGGAATACACCATCAGAGTTCAGGGTTTCCGTATCGAACTCGAAGGGTTCACCCAACTGAGCCTTACGAGCGTATTTTTTCACGATGGCTGGGTCTTTAAAGGTTTGACCGCCGAGTTCACCACCGTAGAAGCTAACCGTGACACCGGCCTGCTCAAAGCTGTATTGCGATTCTGCGCGGCGGAATGGAATATCTGCACGCACAATGCCATTGGCATCCGTTAAGACCACAGGGAAGGTTTCAAAGAAGTTGGGTAGGCGACGAACCGACAACTCCCGACCTTCAGCATCCTTAAACACCGGGTGACCCAACCAAGTTTGAGCGATACCATCGCCGGTGTTCATCGGGCCGGTGCGGAACAAACCACCTTTAGCGGGTGAGTTGCCCACATAATCGTAGAAAGCCAGTTTCTCTGGAATTTGGTTCCAAGCCTCAGATTGGCTGGCTCCAGACGCCAAACTCGCTTGTACGCGGCGGTCAATTTCTTGTTTGAAATAACCTTGATCCCATTGATAGCGGGTCGGACCAAACAATTCGATGGGGGTTGTGGCACTGCCGTACCACATCGTTCCTGCTACCACAAAGGCCGCAAAGAAGACAGCCGCAATACTGCTGGAGAGTACGGTTTCAATATTCCCCATCCGCAACGCTCTGAATAGCCGTTCCGGTGGTCTGACAGTCAGGTGGAATAAGCCCGCAATTACACCGACAACACCCGCAGCGATATGGTGAGCGACAACGCCACCTGGGTTGAAGGGATTAAACCCTTCAGGCCCCCACGCCGGTGCTACGGGTTCTAGGTGACCGGTGATTCCATAGGGATCAGAGACCCACATTCCAGGACCAAAGAGTCCGGTTAGGTGAAATGCTCCAAAGCCAAAGCAGAGAAGACCTGACAAGAACAGGTGAATGCCAAACATTTTTGGCAAATCCAGAGCCGGTTCGCCAGTGCGAGGGTCTCTGAACAGTTCTAAATCCCAGTAAACCCAGTGCCATACAGCCGCTAGGAACAATAGACCGGAAAGGACGATGTGAGCAGCCGCAACGCCTTCAAAAGACCAAAAACCAGGGTCAACAGCCGTTTCGCCTGTGATGCTCCATCCCCCCCAAGACTGGGTGACACCCAAACGAGCCATGAAGGGCATGACGAACATCCCTTGACGCCACATGGGGTTCAAAACTGGATCGCTTGGATCAAAAATTGCCAATTCATACAGGGCCATTGAACCAGCCCAACCTGCCACCAGAGCAGTATGCATCAGGTGTACAGCAATCAGCCGCCCTGGGTCATTCAGGACGACTGTGTGTACTCTGTACCAGGGTAGTCCCATTGACTACGCTCCTCCTCGGATAAAGTTTCTACTTCGACGCTTCTTTTCTGAAGATATTAGAAATTGACGCCACCTTTTTAGAGTTTTTTTAAGGAACTCCAGGTTAGGCAACGTAGTTTGCGAACACGGAGTTCGTAAAACTGAAGATTGTTTAAAGAAGTGTAACTATTGTTAGAGCCGATTGCAAGCCAATCTGAGAGTTATGATCCCATGTTTAAGCCAAGATTAGGTCAACTTTCTTTACAATAATTCACATTAATCACATAGACAGACATGTTTGTACAGGGACGGCGTCGCGGTTCGAGACCTTTAAACTCAGTTTTTATAAATTAGCAATAACTCTCTCCTAGCTCGGAGAGAGTGGTGAAGCAGAACGCTGTACTTCTGGAGTTAAGGAAGTGTCATTCATCCATAGAGACAGGACTAGACCAGGTCTGTGCCGTTGCCAGCCTCTCTAAGGCTTGCTCGGCAGTAATCAGGCGTTTAAGGACGACCTGACCAATATTCTTGGCAGAATCAGACGCGGCGTCAGGCGTCGGTTTGACTTCCACCATGAGAACGGCTTCTTCCACCCGATAAAGCCATAATTTTTCCCCTTGCTCCAGGATACAAAGGTTCATTTGCTGAATTTCGGGTTCCCGTCGCCACGAGTGTATATTCCATAGTCCGCCAAACTCCCAAACCCGACCGACCATCCATCCATCGGAGAGAAAAAAGTACTTCACTGAGCTTTGTATCCAACCCTATTTTTCGGCATTATGGCTTCTCTTGGCAGAAGTGGGCTAGTATTGTTAATTTTATTTAAGAAATTCGTCTTTAATGGCGTTTTTTTGTATGTGAGAAAATTCCTCAGAGGATTATGAAGTTTAGTTAATAAAAGTTTTCTCTCTAGTCCAGGGAGTAAGCTGATGTGCCGCTAAATTGCCATAGCGAAATTGTCATCAGGGGTGTGGGGTGTAGGGTGTGGAAATAGGCTTTCTTAAATGCGTCACAGCTTATCACCGGAAAAAGCGATCGCACCTCCTCAAAAATTTTCCTCTCCTTGTATAGCAAAAGGCAGTCCCGATGAAAAAATTTCACAGCCATGCATGAAAGTGGTCCTCCCCCACACCCCACACCCCACACCCCACACCCTACACCCCACTTTCAAGTTAGAAGGTTGATGACTGGTAAGTGGTCGCAAGAGCCGTCCCAGAAAGTCTTAACCTTTAGGGCTACAGCCATACCCAAAAACTCTCCGAACTCCTCTAATTGTTCACAATGGCTGAAACTACGCTTGGGAACTGAAATAGAGCCAATTCTAACCGCTAAAATTAAGCATGAGTCCTCGCCACTCAAATGCTTACTATGACCCTTGCTGCCTCTGTCGAATTCCTTGATTCCTTTGATGTCATTGTTGTCGGTGCCGGTCATGCTGGTTGTGAAGCCGCCCTCGCCGCAGCACGGCTGGGCTGTCGTACCCTGCTGTTGACACTGACACTTGACAAAATTGCTTGGCAACCTTGTAACCCAGCCGTCGGTGCACCCGCAAAGTCCCAGTTGGTCAACGAGGTAGATGCCCTCGGCGGGGAAATTGGCAAAATGGCCGATCGCACTTACCTGCAAAAACGAGTCCTCAACTCTTCACGAGGGCCGGCTGTTTGGGCATTACGGGCGCAGACGGATAAACGGGAATATGCGGCAGTGATGAAAGGGATTGTCGAAAATCAAGAAAATTTGACAATCCGCGAAGGCATGGTTACGGATTTGTTGCTGGGAGCGAATGATCAAGTCATTGGCGTTCAGACTTACTTTGGCGTAGGCTTCCAAGCACCCGCCGTTGTGCTCACAACGGGCACCTTCTTAGGGGGGCGCATTTGGGTGGGGAATAAATCCATGTCCGCTGGACGCGCTGGGGAATTTGCGGCAGTTGGCTTAACGGAAACCTTGAATCAACTCGGTTTTGAAACAGGACGACTGAAGACGGGGACTCCAGCACGGGTGGATAAGCGATCGGTAGATTACAGCCAGATGGAACCTCAGCCAGGGGATGAGGAGGTGCGCTGGTTCAGTTTTGACCCGGAAGTATGGGTGGAACGAGAGCAGATGAATTGCTATCTCACCCGCACGACAGCTGAAACTCACCGACTGATTCGGGAAAATCTACACCTGTCGCCCGTTTATGGGGGCTGGGTGGATGCCAAGGGGCCGCGTTATTGTCCCAGTATTGAAGATAAGATTGTGCGCTTTGCCGATAAGGAAAGCCACCAGATTTTTATTGAACCGGAAGGACGGGATATTCCGGAACTCTATATTCAGGGATTCTCAACGGGGTTACCGGAAGGGTTGCAGTTGCAGATGTTGCGAAGTCTGCCTGGATTAGAACACTGTGCCATGCTACGTCCTGCCTATGCGGTTGAGTACGATTATCTCCCCGCTACTCAGTGCTACCCGACGCTGATGACTAAAAAGGTAGAGGGGTTATTTTGTGCGGGGCAAATCAATGGTACGACCGGTTACGAAGAAGCCGCAGCACAGGGGCTCATTGCCGGGATTAATGCCGTGCGGTATGTACAGCATCAGGACATGATTGTGCTGCCCCGTGAGGGTAGCTATATCGGCACGTTGATTGATGATTTGTGTACGAAAGACCTAAGAGAGCCTTACCGGATGCTGACAAGCCGTTCTGAGTATCGCCTGTTGTTGCGATCGGATAACGCGGATCGGCGTCTGACGCCCTTAGGACGAAATGTCGGGCTAATCGATGACCGACGTTGGGAACTTTATACCCAGAAGCAAGCGAAAATTGAGGCGGAAAAAGAGCGACTCCAGGAAATCCGGGTAAAGGAACATGATGAACTGGGGAAAGCGATCGCCTCTGATACCCAGCAAAAGATTAAAGGCTCAATTACTTTAGCGGACTTGTTGCGCCGTTCCGGATTCCATTACGTCGATCTAGAACGTTATGGATTGAGTAATCCGGAACTCAACCAGGCGGAACGGGAAGGCGCAGAAATTGATATTAAATACTCCGGTTATCTCCAGCGCCAACAAAACCAAATTGATGCAATTTCTCGCCAAGCCCATCGACCGCTACCGCCGGATTTAGATTATGCCAAAATTGAAACCCTGTCGAAGGAGTCGCGTGAAAAGCTTTCTAAGGTAAAACCCCTAACGATTGGTCAAGCCTCTCGAATTGGTGGGGTTAACCCCGCTGATGTTAACGCTTTACTGGTGTATTTAGAAATGCGCTCCATTTCACTGGTGCCGTAGACAATCAGGACAAAATCTGGCAGTCAGGGTACATCCGAAATTGCAGATTTTTGCGAAAATTTTCTCTACAATCAGTAATTTGGCTGCTAATCTAAGCGACAGGAAGTGCCAAGCGAGCCTTTTATTAATTCCGTAGCCACGAGAGTGAGCAATCCATGTCTCAGAACGTCAGTACGAACCCAAAGGAAAGAGAGCCGTCCATCGGTCCCACTCCCATCGAGCCTTGGTCGGCAGAGTCAGAGGCTGATAGGTTGATGGATGAGTTATTTTCAGACATCGACCAAATTTTAGATGGCGGCAATCGGTTACCGACAGAACCCGCCAAGCCAGAGTATGTTTCCTTAAAGTCGATTATAATTCCGCAGCTCCCCAAGCCCTCGGCAGTGGTGCCACCTCCGGACACACTCTCTGAAACATCAAGCCCTGAGTCTACGGATTCTAAGTTGAGTGCGAGAGTAGAGACACAGGTTGTCGCCACATCGAACTCTCGTCCTAATGGCTTTAGCTTGCCTTTGGAAAGACTCCTATTACTGGTCGGTTTTGTCGTTCTAGGGATGTCGCTCATCCTGCTGTTAGTCAAGCAGAAAAGGCTAACTTTGCCGGAGTGGCTGAAGCCGACACCAACACCAGCTGTTCAGACTAGCCAGGTGTCACAATCGAATGATGAGTTTGCGGAATACGTGCGGCGAGTGCTAGAGAAGATTGACAACGAGAATAAAGCCAAGCAACAGGCAACAACTCCTCCGGGTGCTACTGCGGCTAACCCACAAGTGCTTCCTTCTGCGAATCCTCCTCAAGCCGCCGATCAGCCTCAGCGTGTCACTGAAAGGTACTACATTCCGGTTTACCCCCCTCAGAACCCTGCCACTCCTGTGGCACCC
>DATNQL010000391.1:0-2881 GCA_036704025.1 Stenomitos sp. | reverse complement strand
GCTGCAACGCGGCACTACTGCCAATTCCTATCTGATTCAAGCCGAGAAAATTGCTCTGATCGACCCCCCTGGTGAGTCGTTTACCGAGATTTTCCTGCACCAGTTGCAGCAGTCTGTAGACTTGCTTCAGTTGGATTATATAATTTTGGGTCACGTCAACCCAAACCGGATGATGACGCTCAAGACGTTGCTAGAATTAGCGCCACAAGTGACGTTCGTTTGCTCTAAACCAGGTGCGATCGCCCTGCAAAGTGCCTTAAGAGAGTACCAGGGATTGTTAAAAATTTGGATACCCAGAGCGGAAGACACCTTAGACTTGGGTAACACTCATCAACTCCAATTTATCTCCGTTCCCACTCCACGCTGGCCCGATGGACTGTGTACCTACGACCCCGCATCTCGCATTCTGTTTACTGATAAACTCTTTGGTTGCCATGTCTGCGCTGATGAAGTCTTTGATGAAAATTGGAAGCGCTTAGACGAAGACCGCCGCTTCTACTATGATTGCCTTCATGCGTCTCAAGCCCGACAGGTGGAAGTAGCGCTTGATAAATTAGCGGCTTTCTCAGCGAAGATGTATGCTCCCGGTCACGGGTCAGTGGTACGCTACAGCCTCAGCCGACTCACCCACGACTATCGGACGTGGAGCCAACAGCAGAAAGAGCAAGACTTGACAGTAGCATTGATTTATGCATCAGCCTACGGAAACACAGCCACGCTGGCGCAAGCGATCGCAAAGGGCATGACCAAAGCAGGGGTCGCCGTTGAATCGATTAACTGTGAATTCGCCGACCTGGCAGAAATTGAAGCTGCCGTACACAAATGTGATGGCTTTATCATCGGTTCCCCAACCCTAGGGGGACATATGCCGACCCAAGTCCAAACCGCTTTGGGAATTGTCCTCTCTACGACTGCCAAAACCAAGTTAGCAGGGGTTTTTGGTTCCTATGGCTGGAGTGGGGAAGCCGTCGATGAGATTGAAAGCAAACTCCAAGATGCGGGTTATCGCCTCGGCTTTGAAACGATTCGGGTCAAGTTCAAACCCGATGATGCCACTCTTCAAATGTGCAAAGAAGCTGGCACGGATTTTGCTCAAGCGTTGAAAAAGTCCAAGAAATTCCGCACTCCTTCGCAAGCCGTCAGTAACTCCCAAATTGACCGTACCGCCCAAGCCGTGGGGCGAGTTGTCGGTTCTGTTTGCGTGTTAGCTGCCAAGCGCGGTGAACTCACCAGTGCCATGCTTGCGTCTTGGGTTACCCAAGCCAGTTTTAATCCCCCTGGTTTAACCATTGCCGTAGCCAAAGATCGGGCGGTGGAGTCTCTCACTCATACGGGAGATAAATTTGTCTTGAATATTTTGAAGGAAGGGATGAACGTGAGGCGGCACTTCCTCAAGCCCTTTGCTCCCGGAGAAGACCGCTTTGCGGGTTTAGATACGCAGGAAGCTGAAAACGGCTGTCCGATTATCAATGATGCCCTCGCCTATTTGGAATGCACGGTTAAGAGTCGGATGGATTGCGGCGACCACTGGCTGATTTATGCTCTTGTTGACAATGGTAAGGTGATACAGCTGAAGGGGATGACGGCCGTGCATCACCGCAAATCGGGCAGCCACTACTGAGGTGGTTCAAAACCGCTCGAAATCTGCACAAAATTCCCTTTTAGACTTTGGACAAAAGGGATGACTACATTTACAGTATGTTGTGTCGAGAATGGGTAATTAGGGAGAGCTAACAATTAGCAAAGCTAAGGTTATGTAGTTCTGGAAAGCACACAAAAATTAATCGAATTCAAAACTTTGTTGAAGAACATTGCAAACCTGTGATTGCACTACCCCAAAAATAGCTGATACGCTGGATTCTGGTTTTTATCCCAATAGCGATCGCCCAGCGTATCGAGAAATGCCTGCCACTGTTCGGAGGTATCTGCATCCCGACAACGTCTGTAGTCTGCGTGATCGCTCAAAACCCTAGCCGATTATCTGATCAGTGAGGTTGCTAGAATTAGAGCAAACCTGCTTGCCTACTACGATGAGTATCACTCTGACGAAGACCCAAGAGCAATTCATCCAAGCCAAACTGCGAACGGGCAAATATAGCTCTGCTGAAGAAGTATTGGAAGTTGCCCTGCGGTTGTTGGATGAATATGATCGCGCCGATAGCGAGTGGCTCAACTCGGTACGCGCCAAGATAGATGCTGCTGTCGCTGTCTCCGAACATACTCCGCCTATTGATGGCGAAACCTTTATCGCAGGAATTTTAGAGCGTTTCCGGCAAGCACGCGAGACACGAACATGAAACGTTATCTCATCAACGTTCTCGCCAGCCAAGATCTCACTCAACGAAATTGCTGATTACTTCACCACCAATAATATCGAAGCAGGTGAGCGCTTTTTTCAAGATTTTGCGCGTCGCTGTCAACAACTAGTCAACTTCCCCAATTTAGGCAGAAGCTATGCAGAAATACGTCCCGATCTGCGAGGTCTATCCCTAGATGGCTATATCATTTTCTACAGAATTTTGGATGATGGTATTGAGATTCTTCGCGTAGTCAGTGGTTGGCGAGATTTACCATCTTTATTTGAGGAACCAGAACCATGACTACAACAAACTCACTCCTCCATATCGTCTTTATCCCAAAAACAGCTTATACGCCGGATTCTTGTTCTCATCCCAATAGCGATAGCCAAGCGTATCGAGAAAGGCTTGCCACTGTTCCATCTCGTGCGGGGGTACCTGTATTCCTACAACAATTCGCCCGTAATCTGCGCCATTATTGCGATAGTGAAAGACGCTGATATTCCAATTGGGACTCATGGAACCCACAAACTTCATCAAAGCACCAGGACGTTCGGGAAACTCAAACCGATAGAATAATTCGT
>DATNQL010000390.1:0-5162 GCA_036704025.1 Stenomitos sp. | reverse complement strand
TTGCTCGTGCACTGCTGCGTAACCCCGATATTCTCATTCTGGATGAAGCCACCAGTGCTCTGGATACCGTGTCTGAGCGGTTGGTGCAACAGGCGATTGATGAACTCTGCCGCGATCGTACAACCATTGTGATTGCTCATCGACTTTCTACGGTACACAAAGCTGACCAAATTGCAGTTCTCGACAAAGGGCAAGTTGTAGAACTTGGGACTCATGAGGAACTACTCAAACAAGGGGGCTATTATACTCGTTTGTACTTAATGCAATTTGACCGCAGCGCCAGTGAAGTGATCCATGCATCAGCCAATGAAGCGTTTATCCGAGCCTCTTATGAAATTCGCAATCGTCTCAACCCCATGATTGGATTCTTGCAGTTAGTGGTTGATGACTTGGTAGAAAGCAGTGGGGAACGGGATGAATTAACGGAAGAAGCTTATAAATCAGCGATTCGGCTGCTGAAAAACTTGGAGTGTTTAGAAGATCAAGCCAAGTCTGCTTGACGCTTTCATGTCTGAAGGGGGCAAACTGATTGGAGTCAGCGATCGCATAGATAGGTATGTAATCGCTGACTCCTCTTATCTTGAGGCGTAACTTGCAATCTTGAATTGAAAAAATTGGGTTGCGGATTTACACCAATAGGTAATGATTTACTATGTCGCATCTATAGCCAAAGGCAGACCGGAGCTTTAGTGAGGACAGAAGGCAGAAGGCAGAATGTAAAAGATTGTCTGGTCAAGGTTTCAGAATTTTGCTCTGTCCTAATTGCCTTGGCGACTGCTATATCTTGAGATATAAAGTTGATATTTCCGATCATGGGTATGGTCTGAGCAAAATTTTGCTCATCAGGAATATTAAGGCAAACTGGATATATTTAAGGCGGAAAAGTAAGAAACTGACAAGGAAAAATGACTTGGAATGTAATAATTTCCGGTTGCCGCCTCACCGTTAAACGGTATGAAAGCCCTTGCCAGAGCTACAGAAACTAACAACCAACGACTTCTTATGCTCATCCAGTGTTTAAAGCACGTTGTTACTAGAGTTTCTGCCAAGGCTACCCTACGAACTGTTCTTATTGTTCCCTTTGTCCTGCAACTCATTGGGGCGGTAGGGTTGGTAGGGTATCTCTCCTGGAGAAATGGGCAACAGGCTGTCAACGACGTTGCCTCCCAGTTGCGTAGGGAAATTAGCGACCGCACCGCCGAGCAAATTAAGACTTACCTAACAATACCTCCTCTAATCAATGCAACCAACGCCGATGCCATACGTCTCGGTCAGTTGGATATCAACAATTCTCAAGCTTTAGAACGCCATTTTTTAAAACAAATTCAAGTTTTTAATTCACTCAGTAGAATTTATTTCAGTAACCCCGAAGGTGGACTCACTTCTGTTGGTCACGATGAGAGAGGACTAACCGTTGCCTTGACGGAAAATTTTGCCAGAGGTGTCCTTCGCGTCTACAGCATCGATAGCCAGGGCAATCGTCAGAAAGTATTGGTCAATCAACAACAGTATGATGCGAGAGAACGACCCTTTTATCAAAAAGCTGTAGACACAGGTAGACCGACTTGGTGTCCTATTTATATTTATGTTCCTGCTTCTAGAGGTTTAGGCATTGCTGCTAGTTATCCCTTCTATGATCGAGTCGGTCAGTTCCAAGGCATTTTATCGAGCGATCTATCTCTTACAGCGATTAATAATTTTCTGAAAAGTTTAGAGATCGGTACTCACGGAGAGGCGTTTATTATCGAGCGATCGGGAATGTTAGTCGCGTCTTCCAGTCCTGAGCTTCCCTTTGCGAGTAGTGTCGATGGCAAAGAAAAGAAGCGAATAAAAGCGACCGAAATTAAGAACCCATTGATTCGAGCCACAGCGCAACATGTAATCTCGCACTTTGGCAATTTGGCTAATATTAACACCTCAAAACAAGTTGATTTTGATATAGAGAGTCAACGGCAATTCGCACAAATTACTCCCTTCAAAGATGAGTTGGGTCTGGATTGGTTAATTGTGGTTGTCGTACCAGAATCCGACTTTATGCAGCAAATTAACGTCAATACTCAGACGACTATTCTGTTGTGTATGGCTGCCTTTATTGTAGCGACAGGGATTGGTATTATTACCGCTCGTTGGATTACAAAACCAATTTTGCATTTGAATCGTGCTGCCAATAAAATTGCGCTAGGGGAATGGGATAAAACAGTAGACATCAAACGCTCTGATGAACTAGGGGAATTGGCAAAGACGTTTAATCAAATGGCCGCGCAACTGCAAGAGTCCTTTGCCGCTTTACAAGAGAGCGAACGCACCTTAGAAAACCAAGTTGCTCAAAGGACAGCCGCTTTACAAGAGAGTGAAGCGACTCTAAAAGCCGCTCAACGAGTTGCTCATGTTGGTAGCTGGGAATTTGATTTAATGACACAGAAAATTACCTGGTCAGAAGAACAATTTCACATTTTTGGTCTTGACCCAACTCAAGGCGAACCCTCTTACGAACAACACATCCAGCAAATTCATCCTGAGGACAGAACAGCATTACAACAGAGCCATGCACAAATGATAGAGACAGGGAGAGGGGAGGAATTAGATTTTCGGATTGTGCGCCCTAATGGTGAAGTGCGGTATGTTTCTGGACGAGGTGAGGCTATTGTTAACGAGCAAGGGCAGGTGATTAAATTTTTCGGCACGACACTGGATATTACTGAGCGCAAAGCTGCCGAACTTGCCCTCAAACAACAAAAAGAAATTCTACAAACTATTTTTGACAATCTTCCAGTCATGCTGTGCTTCTTTAATGCCAATGCACAAGTGCAGCTCATCAACCAATCCTTTGAACAAACTCTGGGTTGGTCGCTTGCAGAAATGCGAGAAATCAATATCATGGCACAATGCTATCCAGACCCAGACTACCGCGCTTCAGTTGTAGAATTCATGATGAGAGCGGATGGGACATGGCAAGACTTTCAGATCAAAACTCGCACGGGTAACGTTGTGTTTACCTCTTGGGCAAATATCCGCTTACCGGATGGCTCTATTGTTGGTATTGGGAAAGACATAACCGCCCGCAAACAAACCGAACAAGAGCTACGAAAAAGCAAGCATTTTATTGAACGGATTGCTAATGCTTCTCCCCATCTTTGGTACATCTACGATCATCTTGAACAGCGTAATATTTATACCAATCGAGAACTTGCTGCGGTTTTAGGCTATACACCAGAAGAGATGCAATCGATGGGTTCAGCGCTACTGCCATCGATTGTTCACCCTGACGACTTGGCAACATTTCCTCTGCATTTAAAAAAATGGGACACAGCGACAGATGATGACATTCTGGACATCGAGTATCGGATCAAAAATGCTCAAGGAGAATGGCGGACTCTGCTCACTCTAGAAACGGTGTTTGAGAGGACTGCTGATGGTAAAGTCAAGCAAGTGATTGGCACATCTACTGATATTAGCGATCGCAAACGGATAGAGGAAGAACTCCAAGAAAGTGCTTTGCGGGAACGAGCGATCGCCCATGTTCTGCAACGGATGCGTCAAACACTAAATATTGACGCGATCTTCAGTAGCACAACAGAGGAACTGCGGCATGTCTTGAATTGCGATCGGACAGTCATCTATCGTTTCAATTCTGACTGGAGTGGGGAATTTGTTGCTGAATCAGTGGCAAAGGGTTGGGTACCTCTGATTGTCGAACAGAAAAATGACCCTGAGTTGAAAGAGGTTGCGGTAGAAGACGAGAATTGCATTGTCAAAACATTGAATATTGAAAATGACTCGGTGGGAGATACTTATCTTCAAGACACTAGAGGTGGTGCATACAGTCAAGGCGTAAATTACCGAGTCACTGAAGACATTTACAAGGCTGGGCTTACTCCTTGTTACATCAATCTATTAGAGCGATTTCAAGTCAGAGCTTACATCATTGTCCCCATCTTCTGTGGCAGTAAACTGTGGGGATTACTGGCAACTTATCAAAATAACAATCCCCGCTCTTGGAGCCAAGCCCAAATCAGTGCCGTAGTTCAGATTGGAGTTCAGTTGGGAATCGCCTTGCAGCAGGCTCAATTACTTCAACATACTCAACAACAAGCGGTAGCGCTGAAACTTGCGTTAGACGAATTAAAACGCACTCAATCTCAACTGATTCAAAATGAAAAAATGTCGAGTTTAGGGCGAATGGTTGCGGGTATTGCTCATGAAATTAACAATCCTATTAGCTTTATTTACGGTAATCTCGCTCCTGCCCGTCAGTACTTCCAAGAGTTACTGAGCTTGATTGAACTTTATCAGCAAACTTACCCTGAACCCACATGGGAAATTCAGCAGTTAGAGTCTGATATTGAAGTCAATTTTCTCGTCAAAGATTGGCAAAAATTAATGAATTCTATGCAAGTAGGAGCTGAACGTATCCGCGAAATTGTGCTTAGTTTGCGAAACTTTTCCAGGCTGGATGAACAAGAGCTAAAAACGGTCGATATTCACGAAGGCATTGATAGTACTCTTTTGATTTTGCAACACAGACTCAAGGCTGATGGCAACGCGGGTGGAATTGAAGTGATAAAAAACTATGGTCAACTGCCACTAGTAAGCTGTTATGCCAGTCAGTTGAATCAGGTGTTTATGAATCTACTCTCAAATGCCATTGATGCTCTAGAAGCTCAATCTCCTCCACGGGTGATTACTATCAGCACTTGGCCCAGTCAAAAGTTAGTCGAGGTGTATGGCAATACGCGCGTAGTTGGTCAAGAGGAAGTGTCTTCATGCCGCATTCCTGAGTGGATTGTTATTCGCATTACCGACAATGGTATTGGCATGAGTGAAGCGGTGAAAAAGAAGATATTTGACCCCTTTTTCACAACGAAACCTGTAGGGAGTGGTACAGGTTTAGGATTATCCATTAGTTATCAAATTATTGTAGAAAAACATAAGGGTCAAATCCGTTGTATTTCTACTCCAGGACAAGGGACAGAGTTTATTGTAGAGATTCCAATTACTCCAAAAACATTGGCTAATTGTCAGCCTACTTGAGAAAGGTCTTGGGACGTATGAGTCACTGATGTCATTTCCTCCTCGCTGCCTCATACCGTTTTCCTAAGTAGCCGTCATGAACTGCGTACACCAGAACGCATGAAAATGGGATAATTCAGGCAGGACAGTGT
>DATNQL010000389.1:0-3302 GCA_036704025.1 Stenomitos sp. | reverse complement strand
TTAAACCCGATGCTCCAGCTATTGGTCTTTCAATCAAAATTCATAACTCAAAATTTATCACTCCATGAAGCGGTGAAGAGCCTGAAAGATACAGGGGCGTATTGTGTACGCCCCTACCGCCAAAGGAGGTTACTTATGACCAGTAGATGCCCCTGAAAGCTTATGATTGTAGCACCTAAAATTTAAATATAGGTGCGATCGCTAAAAGACAATTGATGAATAATGGAGTCATCTTGCCCAGTTGCCCAGTTGGCGAAGCGCTGGGCTAAGGGGGGTACAAATACCAGAGGGGTAGAAAATCCGGAAAATACATAAACTCCCTCTAGGTTACTCACTGATCCCACAACAGAAAGGCGACTGCGGCTGAACGCAACTAAGCAATGATGCCAAGTTCCTGGTAACTGTTCTAAGGCGGGTAAGATTTCCCCCACTTGGGTACGAATGGCAGCCTCACTCGCGGCGGCATCCACTGTAGCATAGGGTTCTGTGAGTACGCGACTGAGTTGACCGATTCGGAAATGACCGTCTAGAAACTGAACCGCACCCGCGTCTAAAATGGGCGGTACTGGCTCATTTCCGGGTTCATCCCATAAAGAATCAACTTCAGCCTTGCTGGCTTGTGCCTCTAGTGAAAACCGCTGGGTGTTGGCGGGCATCACGAGGGTTCGCAGTTGCAAGTCAATGGGTGGGGTTTCTATAATTTCTGCATGGGAAAAATACAGTGGGACAGAAATTCCAGCGGTTCGGAGTAAGGCGCGACTGAAACCTCCGGCACAAATCACCGTGTTGCCTGCCTGATAGGTTTGCTGTGCTGTTTTCACTCCTGTAATACGAGACCCTTGTTGCCATAATTCAATCACTTGAGCGATTTGAAGTTCACCCCCACAACGCCGGAAGGCATCGATGTAGGCTTGGGTGGTTTTTTCGGGATGGATGTGTCCGTGGCGGAAAGTGAGGGCACCGGCGATGGCATGGGGATTGAGTAAGGGTTCCAACTCACAAGCCTCTTCTACACTCAGTAAGCGAGGCGTGACGGCGAAATTGGCATAGTCAGCAACTAGCTTTTCCGGGTTCTCTTGTGAAGCGATATACAGCAGCAAATCGAGTTCGCAAAACTGGGTATCTGCGTCTAATTCTTCAGATAACAGGCGGTGGCGTTCAATTCCTTCTTGGCACAACTGACGGGTTAATTCGGATGTGCCGGACCAATAAGCAAGTCCCCCATAACTATAACGGGTGGCACCTTGTAGCGTGGTATCTTGTTCGAGCAGCAAGACACGGAAGCCTTGAGTTGCCAGTTCATAACTGAGGGCTGCACCTGTAATCCCGCCACCCACTACAATCCAGTCGTAAGTTTTCATCCCACTATTATTTCCTGTTGTTGTGATCCTCGCCTCTAACCTGAAATGAGTTGCAGTTTAGCTTGCGTCTAAGAATGCATTCAAATCTTTTGGTAAAGAGATCATCTTTAACCCCAATTTAAGTAAAGCTTAATTTCTAATGAGTAACTTAATTTTGTGGCATGAGGCATTCATTATGGAAATTCTCAAGGCAGTTTGGGTGGCTTTACTGATGTTACTCATTGGAGATTTTTTGTCTACCTTTCTCTATCATGTCCCAGAGCATATCTTTGGAAAATTTCATATACTAGTTCATCACAGCAAAAATCGTAGCTTTATCCATTATGCGGTTTTAACCAAAAATCCATTGGTACTGATTGATGGATTACTGGGAGCTGTACCTTATTTCATTTTTATTCCCTCGTTTTGGACGATATCTCCCTCTGGAACTATTTTAGGGCTTTTGTTGGGTGAGTTTCATGTAATATGGCGACATAGTTCTATGCTCGATTATCAAACCCCTGTTTGTATTGAGCGTATCTGCAATTTTTTGTTAATCACAACTCCTGAGCAGCATTGGCTTCATCATCAAGATGGGAAAGTGGCCTACGGGGATATTTTTACATTTTATGATCAACCTGCCAGAGCTTGGTTTAGAACTTTGTTGTTATTAAAAAAAAGATTGAGAAAAATTAGAACTAGGCCCTATCCTAGATGGGTAGAAAATGATAGCTGACCGTCTTCCCCGTAAACTCAAATCTTGCCTAAAAATTAGGATGTTAATGACGGTTGCTAAGGAACTAGGGCAGAAATAATTCCCTGAGATTCCATCACAGCAGCGACTCTTAAAATGAGTGCCTCATTGTAAGGTGCAGCAATAATTTGTACTCCTAAGGGTAAGGCTCCAGAACGTTGAATGGGAACCGATAAGACAGGTAAACCAATAAAAGACAAGGGTTGTGTGTACATGCCCAAATGGGAACGAATGGGCACTTCTTCCCCAGCAATGAGCATCATTTGTTGCCCCACCTCTGGGGCAACACAAGGCGTGGTGGGAGCGAGAATAATATCAACATTTTGGAAGATTTCTCGGAAGCGATCGCGATACCACTGCCTGAACCGTTGCGCTTGAACATACCAATGAGAGGGAATTAGGGCACCGGCTAAAAAGCGGTCGCGGGTGGCGGGATCAAAATCTTGAGGGCGCGATCGCAAGTTGGCTAAGTGCAAATTCGCCCCTTCAGAAGCGGTAATGATATAGGCTGCCGCCCTAGCTCGATGGGCTTCTGCTATTGTTACAGTTGCCTTAACCTGTAACGCCTGCGCCACCAGCGCAACCGCTTCCAACGCTTCGGGTTGTGCACCTTGGGCAAAATAGCCATCTGCTACTGCAATTTGCAACCCCTCAATGCCGTGATTGAGTTGAGGCAAGCACAGTTGTGGGGGACGAGTTGTACAAACAGAGTCACTCGGATCTGTTCCCTGAAGGATATCAAAGGTGGCGGCAATATCCCGCACGGAACGCGCAAACGGCCCAATATGATCTAAACTACTGGAAAATAAGGCAACTCCTGAGCGTGATAGTCGCCCATAAGTCGGCTTAAAGCCCAAAATCCCGCACAGGGAGGCGGGAACGCGGATGGAACCGTTGGTATCAGTTCCTAGCGTGAGAGGCACGAATCCCGCCGCCACCGCCGCCGCCGAACCGCCAGAGGAACCCCCAGCGATCTTTGTGGGATCGTGGGGATTGCGCGTAGCACCGTAATGGTAATTTTCGGTCACAAACCCATAGGCGTACTCATCCATATTGAGGGCACCGACTAACACGGCACCCGCTTGTTGCAGTCGGGTGATTGCCGTGGCGTCTCGCGTAACTGGGGGATTTTCGGCATTGATTTTTGAGCCGGCTAGAGTCGTTAAATCGGCGATATCGTAGAGATTTTTCACCGCAAAGGGAACGCC
>DATNQL010000388.1:0-8917 GCA_036704025.1 Stenomitos sp. | reverse complement strand
TAGCTGCGCCTTTTAACTCAAACGCAGTTTCAGTCAACAACTTTTTTAGCGAGTCTGTTAATACTATAGTCACCGTTGGCTACACCCAAAAACCCAGTTATTATTCAAATTACTACAAAACGGGGGGTGAAGGGGCTACCGACGGTAGCCCCTTCACCCCCCTTGTTAATGATTATCATTCTTGAAACAAGAAGTCTCTTGTTTTTTTGGGACAATTTATTTTCTGGAAGTCCCCTAATCCAGTTTCACAGGCAGAAAGGACGACCAAATCGACATTCTTGAGGCTCCATTTTTGGATATCTCGGAGGGTAACTCGTTCTCCATTGCCAAACAGAATAAAGGAATCGTCCGGTGTCCCTACGACAAACGCAGCATGAGTGGCGAGATGCACGACGTTGTAGTCGTCCATTTTGGGAACGGTAACTTCGGGGGTGAAGGCTTTATCGATGAATTGGGTTGTAGTGGGAACAGTCTTGGCTAAATTTTCCACCTCAGTTCCAGCAAAGGGCAACCCAGCAAAGTCAAAGGATTCTCCGCCAACCTTAAAGCTGTAGCGTCCAGTGGCAAAGGCACCCGCTAAGACTTGCAGTTTAGGCTGGGGTTTGGTGTTGAGGTCGGTGAGGGATGCGGCGGTAATATTATTGATGCGGTAGCGTTGGACTAACCATTGTTGTCCGTCGTGTAAGGCAGCTAGAGGAATGTAACGCAGTTGACCATCGGGTGCGTAGATTATTGTTTGAGCGCCTGCGGCTTTGAGTTCTGCTTCTAGGGGTTTAATCAGCCAGTTGTAGAGTGTTTGTGCAGGGATTTTGGCGTCGGATGCGGGGTTGAGTAATGCGCTGCGAAAGGCGGCAATTGTCTCGTTGAGTTGTTTCTTGGGAACTGGGACGGTGCGCCGAATGGGGGGAGAGTCGGGGGTGGTGAGGATGAGTTCGATGCGATCATCGAGAATTAAGGGGTAGAGAAGTACTGCCTTTTGTTGCAGGTTTCTCAGGTTATCTTGTAAGGCGTTGAAGTTTCCCATTTGCAGCAGCAAATCCTGAGATAGGGTTTCGGGACTTCGTTGTGTTACCAGTGCCAGCACTTCTGGACTTCGGGTGAAGTTATTAAAATCTGCTCTAATTTTTTCTTGAACCTTCACCAATTGGGCGATGCGCTGTTCTTGTTGGGGATTGCGGTTTTCGGGTTTTATTTGTCGCAGTTGGGTGAGTTCTTTGCCAATTTCAACGGCTTTGTTGAGAAGTGCCTGATAACTCGTCCACGTTTGTTGTTCTGCTGGGAGATTGGGTAATCCTTGAGCGGTATTGTTATTGCCGCGCACATTGCGGAGGTAATCTTCGAGTTCTTGGACTTTAAGGAGGTCGAGGACTCGCTGCGCTTCGAGGACTCGGTCTTGTTTCAGGAGGAGGTCAGCGAGACGGCGATATCTGTCTGCAACGGTTTGTATGAATGACTCCTGTTGTTCTTTTGGCAATACCCGTAAATCTTTGCGAATTGCTTCGGCGACATTGACGGATTGCTTGAGAAAAACAATCGCTAACTCTGGCTGGTTTTGTGTTTCTAAGAGGAAACTTATGTTGCTGAGATTGGTTCCTTCCACCGCCTTGTCGCCAATTTCTTTGACAATGGCTAACGCTTGCTGAAAGAATTCCAAAGCTTCAGGGTACTGTCCTAGGCTGTTGTAAACTAACCCAATGTTGTTGAGCGTAGTCCCTTCCATTGCCTTGTTACCAATTTCTGTGTGAATGGCTAAGGCTTGTTGATAAAACTCCAAAGCTTTGGCATACTGTCCCAGATGGCGGTAAATGGCTCCAATGTTGTTGAGTGTTGTCCCTTCCATTGCTTTGTTGCCAACTTCCCGATGAATGGCTAAAGCTTGCTGATAGAACTCCAGTGCTTTGGTGTATTGTCCTAGGCTGTTGTAAACTTCTCCGATGTCACTGAGGATTACTCCCTCCTCAGAGCGATTGCCGACTTCTTGACTAATAGCTAAAGCTTGTTGATAGAGTTCCAAGGCTTTGGGGTACTGTCTCAGGGAGCCGTAAACTAACCCGATACTGTCGAGGGTTCTCCCTTCCCATAGGCGATCGCCAACTTCTCTATTGATCGCTAAAGCCTGCTGAGAGTAATCCAATGCTTGGGTATATTGTCCCAGATCCAAGTAAACTTCCCCAATACTGTAGAGGGTTCTTCCTTCCCAGATGCGTGCAGTGGAGCGCTGCTCGCTGTCAGGCAACTTACCAACTTCTCTGAGAATAGCTAATGCTTTCTGAGAGTACTCTAGAGCTTGGGTATACTGTCCCATACTTGTGTAAACTCTTCCCATACAGGCGAGGACAGCTCCAACTCTTGCTTGATCACCCCCTCTTCTGAATCTAGCTAAATCTTGCTGGAGTTTTTCCAATGTTGCTGGATAGTCACCTCTGATCAATAGCTGATAAGCCTCTAAAAACCACTTTTCTGCTCCAGGTTCTTGCTGTTCAAGTGTTTGCGCCTGAACAACAAGAGGCTCAAACTGCAAAGTAACCGATAGAAGGGAAGATGTCAGCGAAAGCAGTAGAGTGGCAGTGGCAAAGTTGAGAGATTTGAAGCGGTAGTGCATTGGCAAGTCCTCTCTATTCTCCCCCCTTTTTAAGGGGGGCTGGGGGGGATCATCTTCTCAATACACTGACACACCCCCTCCCACTCCTTCAACACTTCATCATTACTAAATCTGACTACTTTCAACCCATAGCCTTCTAAAACTTGCGTTCTTTCCCTGTCATAATCCCTACCCTCGTTCGTAAAATGACTATCTCCATCAACTTCTATCACTAACTTCAAATAGGCACAGTAGAAGTCAACAATAAAGTTATCAATAGGCTTCTGCCTGATAACTCGAAACGGGAAATTTTTGAGATAACCGTACCAGAGTTTTCTCTCTGCTGCTGTCATGTTTTTACGCAGTTCTTTTGCCTTCTCTACAAATTTTTGGTTGTAGAAAAGTTGAAAATCAGTCACAATTAAATATTTTTTGTTCGGCATACGATCCCCCCCAGCCCCCCGGACAACAAAAAGCGCAAGCAACATCTGGCTTCCCCCTTTTTAAGGGGGACGGGAGGGGGATCTCAAAAGGGGGGAGAATATAATTCGCATTACTCGATATCTTCAGGTAACTCATCGATGGGAAGTCCTGCCTGCTTCATCAGCTCAAATAGCTTTTTCATTTGAGCCATAGAGAGCTGAAGCTTCCGGTGTTTGCCACTCTCGTAGCTGCCAATTGTATTTCGCGACAAGCCCAAAACATTAGCAAACTGCTCCTGAGTCATTCCCAGGCGCTCACGAACTTGTTTTAAAGTTGGCACGTTGGGGTTGAAATTTGAATCTCGATTGTTTACCATCTTATCAGTGATGCCCAACCATTGGGCATGGCACAACAAAAAACAACGGGGAAACGGTGGCGGTAGTTAGTGCTGTGGTTTCCCCTTCTTGAAAATATGTGACACCAATTCACTCTGCTTTGCAACCTAGTCTGCATGGCTGCGGTGTGGTGTCGGTATGTTTTTCGTGATTTTTGTGACTCATGAACAAGCGATTGCTCAAGGATGCGATCGCTCAATCCCCCTATTGTGATTTACCCAAACTGTGATGAAACACTCAAAATGGCTTCAACTCCACCAACAAGGCGAAAAAATTTGCTCAGTCCTTCGCCAACACCGATACCGAACCACCAAACAACACCGTACTCTCTCCTGGAAATTCTGCAAAGAGGGTCAGGACGAGTACGTCTTAACTTGGTTACCAGAACCCGTTTCGGAATGGACTTTAGTCCCCAATAATACCAGTCCCGAACGCCAAGAACTTTGGACGCTGATTCAACGTATATTAGCTGCGATCAGAACTCAAGATGCAGTAGATTATTCTCGTCCTTGGGCGATCGTGCGCCTCCTACCCGATGCCCGACGATATGTAGTCGCCCGATTTGTCAATCGACAAGATGCAGACGACCACAAGCGATATCTCAGCCGCTTTATGCCTGCTGCCGAATTTGCCGTCATTTTTGATGCACCAACCGATGAATTATCCTAAGTTAACTTCTGCTCCCCATCGATTATTTCCATGTTTCTTTTATATCTTTCACCGAACAACTTTCAGGAATCTTTTCTTCTCCAATCCCCACCTGCGTATAACGATAAAAGTCCTTAAAATTCAGCACAGCACTACGAAACTGAATCCAATCTATCCGCTCTTCTTTATTACCAGAAGAATGAATAATACTCGCTTGATTGAGTTTCAATCGACCTTCTTCATCCCAATCAACAGGTGATTGAGGGATATCCTCCCAAGCACGACCCGGCCATGATACCGCTAAAGCTTCACCCGTTGCCAAATTATCCTGAACTTCACCACTCACACAAATAAAGTCATCCGATTGAGGGTAGCCGTAGTTTCCAACAACACGATTGTTGACTTTACGGAACCACCAACAAACTCCTGCTCCAAAGGGTGCATCTTTTGTCTCTGGCTGGCTACAAAATTGATAGTTGCCATCCGGTAACGTTGCCATTCCATCTTGAGCCTGTGCTATCCCAGATGGACGACGCAACAAAAGAGGGAATTGCCAGAAAATTAGCGAAAGTAGTAGCGTAGTTGTCGCAAAACCAAGATATTTAAAACGAGGATGCATGGCAAACCCTCCAGTAGCACTTTGAGCAGAATGTTCGCTCAGTTCTCCATATCTCTCAGCGGCAAGGAGCTTATGCAAAAATGGGACGGTTTGCTGAGCGAGGTACCAATAAGTTGAGTGCTATACCTCTAGTGTATGACGCTTAGGTCAATGTGGAGTGATTGCTACGGTTTTGTTAACGTCTAGGGACGTCTCAAAACCCATCCATTATTTGTAGGGACAATAGGTTTGTTAATTCAGTGTATTACTGTCACCGTGTCTTTAGTACCTAAGCCAACTAGTTTTGTAGACTTATAGCATTTTGCTAGCAAAGGTTTACTGTGTGCGAAGTCACACTCTCCCATTGAGGAGAGCCTTATACTGATCAGCGAAATATTAATTAATAATTGTCCAAAAAACGTAAAGGGGCTTCATGGGTGACATCACGCCAAATCCTAGGCTGCAAGGCTGGGACATGACAGAAAATACATCGGCTACCTCCCTTGCTAAGCAATGGGCGAAGAAATATCTTCAGAAACTGATCGATCCAGAAGAAAGCTGGGAAACTAGCCTTCAAGAAACGCCATTGTCTTCTGTTTACGGAGATGGGACAAGAACGGCAACAGCAGAAAGGCGATCGCTCATCGCGCAGCGACTACTCCAATCCATTCGTTCCATTAACCTGCAAGCTTGGGCTAAAACCGAAACCTTACTGTCCCAAGAGGTTAAACGACACGGCATTAATTATAAGTTAATTGACCCCTATGAAATTGCACGAGATGCCTACCATATCTATGAGCAAGCCCTATCCGCCTATGCCGAACAACTGACACCACAACGGCTTTGTGTGTTTATTAGCTCTGATATCGGTAGCATCCGAGAAAAGTACACCGCCATCGATCCGAGAGTGATTGGTTTTGTCAGTATGCAATTCCACTATTGTGGACAGTTGCTTCTAGAACCCCTTTCTCCACCGGATCGGGAAATTTTGAGTCATTATTTCAAAGTCATTGACGATCACCTCTATATCCCATTGCAGCGCTTTTATGACATCTCTGCCCAGTATGATTACCACTCTCCCGTGTTAGAAAGCATACGCAAACTCTTACCCCCTAGCAGCGAAATTGCTCGAAAAATCTCCTCGCGCATCCTTGATCTGTACCCTAACTATTGTTGTCACAGTGGCTTATTAAACGACTCGACCGTAAGGGTTTCTAGTATCCGTGATGTTGAAATGTTTCAAGTTTACCTATGGATTTGTGTCCTGGAAAATAGTATTGCCGCCATCCAACAAGAACTTTTTCCATTGTGTGTAATGTTATACCCACCCTTGAAAGTGCGGTGGGAACTGGTGCGGCAAATGCTCCATTTATTGGGCAACGAACTTCAAACCCGATTGACAACCCAACAACAAGCCCTATTTATGCCTTACTTCCAATCCTTATGGGAATTATTTTCCCCTGAGGTCTTTCCGGAAACCTTAGAAGATGAGACGCCGGATAAGTTAGCTTGACTCCACCCTCTTCTAGTCCACTTCCGTTGCAATCTTCTTTTAAGATAAGTAAAGAAACTGAAAGGAAAAGGCTGAATGCGCGTTGCAATTGTTGGGGCGGGACTAGCCGGGATGGCGACGGCAGTGGAGTTAGTTGATGCCGGACATGAAGTCGAACTATTTGAATCCCGTCCTTTTGTGGGAGGAAAAGTGGGCAGTTGGGTAGATGCCGATGGCAACCATGTCGAAATGGGGTTGCATGTCTTTTTCGGCTGCTACTACCAGTTATTTGACTTGATGAAAAAGGTCGGGGCAATCGACAACCTGCGCCTTAAGGAGCATACCCATGTCTTTGTCAACAAAGGGGGACGCACGGGGGCGTTAGATTTTCGTTTCATCACGGGTGCGCCCTTCAATGGACTGAAAGCCTTTTTCACCACCTCCCAGCTATCCCTACAAGATAAGCTGCAAAACTCCCTGGCGCTGGGTACTAGTCCCATCGTTCGCGGCTTGGTGGACTTCGACGGCGCGATGAAAACCATTCGCGATTTAGATAAAATCAGCTTTGCCGATTGGTTTCGGAAACACGGTGGAAATGATGGCAGCTTAAAGCGGATGTGGAACCCAATCGCCTACGCTTTGGGTTTCATCGACACCGAGAATATTTCGGCTCGGTGTATGTTGACAATTTTCCAGTTTTTTGCAGCAAAAACAGAAGCGTCGGTGCTGCGAATGCTGGAAGGTTCTCCCGATGAGTATCTCCATCAGCCAATTGTGAAGTACATCGAGGCGCGAGGCGGGAAAATCCACACGAGGCGTCGAGTGCGGGAAATTCAGTTTACCGAAGTGGATGGACGAACCAAAGTTACCGGATTAGTGGTGGCTAAAGGCGAAACCGAAGAAACCATCGTTGCGGATGCCTACGTCTGTGCCACCGATGTCCCCGGTGTGCAGCGTGTCCTGCCTGAAGCTTGGCGTAAGTGGTCGGAGTTTGACAATATCTACAAGCTGGATACCATCCCCGTGGCTACCGTACAACTGAGGTTTGACGGTTGGGTAACCGAGTTACACGATGCCGAGAAGCGCAAGCAACTTACAGAAGCCGCAGGCATTGATAATCTGCTCTATACCCCGGATGCGGACTTCTCCTGCTTCGCGGACTTAGCCTTAACCAGTCCTGGGAATTATTACAAACAGGGTGAAGGTTCCCTGTTGCAATTGGTGCTGACTCCAGGAGACCCCTTTATCCGGCAAAATAATGAAGCGATCGCACAACACGTCCTCCAGCAAGTTCATGAACTCTTTCCCTCTTCCCGTGAACTGAACATGACTTGGTACAGCGTCGTCAAACTGGCTCAGTCTCTCTACCGTGAAGCGCCTGGAATGGACCCCTATCGCCCCCCGCAAAAAACACCCATCTGCAATTTTTTCCTTGCCGGAAGTTATACCCAGCAAGACTACATCGATAGTATGGAAGGAGCCACGTTATCAGGGCGTCAGGCGGCAAAAGCCATTCTGGAAAATGCTAAAGAACTGGTAGAGCGAACCGCTGTCACAACGGTTTGAGCCACCAGAGTCTTTCGTCCGAAGCTGGGTTGTCGGTGAATCAGTGGCAGAGCAAGCCAGTAAATAAGTTACAGGTGAGAACCGCCAACGATCTCCCTTCAACCCCTCCCAAAACCAAAATCCTAAATCCAAAAGCGCATGTCCGATTGGCTAGAACACAGTGTACAGATTGAAGTTGACGTTCCCATTGAATTGTCTTGGAACCTCTGGTCTGATTTAGAGCAAATGCCTCGATGGATGAAGTGGATTGACTCCGTTCATGTCCTCGAAGACAATCCTGAGTTATCTCGATGGAAGTTGGCGACTAGCGGCTTGGAATTTAGCTGGCTTTCCCGAATTCTTAAATTGGTACCACACCAGATTATTCAGTGGGAATCGGTGGATGGTTTACCGAATCGAGGAGCGGTTCGCTTTTATGACCGACACGGGAGCAGTATTGTCAAGCTGAGTGTGGCTTATGCCATTCCCGGCTTCTTGGGTCAGTTGATGGATAATCTGTTTTTAGGTCGTGTTGTGGAGTCTACCATCCAAGCGGACTTGGAGCGTTTTCGAGAGTATGCCCTCAACGTTAAGACCGAGTAAATGATAAAGGACTTACACACTACCCTCTTACTCTCCTAACAATGAGGAAAGAATCGCCTACCTCAAATGGGGAGGTTAGAGGAAAAGATGACCAAGGTAAGGCTCCAGTGCGTAAGTCCGATTCAAGTCAAGTTACAAAGCGGTAACTATTCAATGATGTGGAAATAATAAGCCGCAACGAGGAAGTTGATCGCTAAAAGGAACAAAGCCCATCCTGCACGAAAAGGGTAGGGGAACTTACCACCTGACTTGGCAACGGGGGCGTCATATTTTTTGGTGTCAGCAGCCATAGGGTTTTCTCCTGTTCTGAAAGATTTTGTGAAAAAATAATAAAGTACTGGGGACTCTCATAAAAGTTACCACAGAAAGAGTGAGCTTTATTCAGCTTGATAGAGGGATTATTGGCAATAAACGACGGGTTAAGGCGTAAATTTTCTTAATATTTGGCTTTAAACACTCTCACTTGCGTGGTACGAACTGCGGACAAGGGGGCCAGAACGGACATGGGCAAACCCTAAGTCTTGTGCGATCGCGCCCAACTCGTCAAATTCTGCGGGAGTCCAGTATTTTTGTACGGGTAGGTGCTGGAGGGAAGGACGCATATATTGTCCTAGGGTAAGGCGATCGCATCC
>DATNQL010000387.1:0-2099 GCA_036704025.1 Stenomitos sp. | reverse complement strand
TGGAGTTTTGAACCCGCTAATGTGAGCAGCTTAGCCAGTGCCATTCAGTCTGCAATAGCTGAGCGAGGGCGTTGGACACAAGCTGGACTTGCCGGAATTGAATTCATGCAGGGCAGAACCATTGACGAGATGCACCGCTCTCGAGCTGAGTTCATTCGTTCTGTGCAACGATCCATTTCTCCCAACACTCAAGAGCTAGTCGCTAGTGCGATTTAGCCCTCAAGCGCTGTTACTAAGAGTTTGAGTTGGGTAGTCAGGAAAGATTGGTGCTATCCCTATCCTTATAAGACGCGATCGCCCAAAAGACCCCAGCGAAACCGATCATTGATGTATTCGTTAGAGAGTATCGCGTCTTATACCGAACTAGAGCAAATCCCTCTGGGTCGATGTACCCCCTATACTTGAGTTGAATATTGAGGAACCATTAAATGTCAAGTGATGAGCTTGGAATGCCAGCGATGATCCATTCTTCCGAGGATTTAAACGAAATTAAACCACCCCCTCCACCTCGGCCGAGTCTCAAAGAACGTTTGATCACAAGCTTAGTGGGATGGATACCAGGACCAGCACGCGGTCATATTTTAAGAAGGCTTTTGTATCGGGGTATTTTCGCTAAAATAGGTGATTCGGTCTTCATTGATCGCGGCGTTGCCTTTGCGGGTACTTCTAATATTGAACTTGGAAGTTCTGTTGTTATTTCCCCTAACGTGAATATTAATGCAACAGGCGAGAACAATAGGGTTCATCTTGGCTACAGGGTAGGACTCTTGAAGGGTGTTAATATCGTAGGCTTAGACAACACAACCGTTGAGATTGGCGACCGTACATTTGTTAACGTTGATGTCTGGATTAATGGCCCTGGTCATATCAAAATTGGGCAAGACTGTCTGTTGGCACCGCGTGTATCCCTGATTGCTGTCAATCACATCTTTTCTGACCCGAAGCGACCCATCAATATCCAAGGGCATACAGCCAAAGGAATTACGATTGAGGATGATTGCTGGCTCGGATTTGGGGTAACAGTAGTCGATGGAGTGACGATTGGTAAGGGTAGTGTGATTGGAGCCGGAGCCGTCGTTACTAAAGATATCCCCCCCTACTCAATTGCGGTTGGTATACCGGCAAAGGTGGTTGGTAAACGAGGGGAATAACATCCAAATTTTGGACTTTCTGGCGGCTGTTAACCCCAAATTAGACCCCAACTATGAGCTAGCTCAAGGACTTAATCAAACACTTCAAGCAATATAAGGGTAGAGACGATTCAGGAGGTCGCACCAATGACCAACGCTACCCTCAACCTTAAAACAGCACCCGCTCATCAAGTCTTAGCAGCGGCTGGTAAGAAGATTTTACGACCCGGTGGACGTGCTGCTACAGAACAGTTGTTTGAGTGGGCGAATTTCCAACCCGGAGAAACAGTATTAGAGCTAGCTTCCAGTTTTGGTTATAGCGCGATCGCACTTGCTGGACGCTTTGATGTCCGGGTTGTCGGCGTTGAGAAAAATCCTGATAGTGTGGCACGAGCAAGAGAGAATATTCGTGCGGCTGGGTTAGAAGGACAAGTGGAAATTATCGAAGGCGATATTTTTCAACTTGATACAATTCCCGGAACGTTTGATTATGTCTTGGCAGAAGCCATTCTCACCATGCAATCCCCTGCGGGTAAGCAGCAGATTTTACGCGGTATTCGCAACAAACTCAAACCAGGGGGTAAGTTGTTGTCGGATGAGATGTTAGCTTGCAACCATGAAGAAGACGTTCATCGCGCTTTATCACAAGTAATTCGGATGAATGCTGCACCGCTGTGTGTAGAAAACTGGAAGAAAGCCTGTGAAGACGTTGGACTCGATATACAGCAATATCAAACTGGAGCGATGGGATTACTCAACCCAATTCAGATGATTCAGGATGAAGGAATTGTGGATACGGCTCGAATTGTCTGGAACATCCTCACAAAAGCACCCATTCGCGATCGCGTTCTACAAATGCGCCGTGCTTTCAAGCAACATCAGCAAGATTTGGGCTATATTGCCCTATGTGCGATTGCGGTTGAACGATAAATAAGCTGATGTACAGCTAAATTGCCATAGCGAAATTGT
>DATNQL010000386.1:0-3677 GCA_036704025.1 Stenomitos sp. | reverse complement strand
ATCTCGCCTTCGCTAGAAGCTTGAGTGAAGTTGGGTACGGTATCACCGAGTCGCAGAGCCATAGCAGAGTTTCCTTATCCTTGTGGCTTAAGATGAACAATCTTAGATCTTGCCACAAAAGACCGATTCTCCGGTAGGGCTTTAGATCTATTTAGGATTTTAGCGAGGCCATGATCCTATTCGTCGCACCTAAATCGCAAGTGTTTCACAGGGGCGCAGGCAAGGAGGAGGAATTGGCTTCCGGAAAGCAACTGAGAGACACGCTTTACTGATATAAAATGAGATGATAGAAAACAAAAATTAAACTAATTGAGGAAAGGCGTTAATCTTTTCTCATTCTGTGTTGTGTAAGGAAGGAGTTAAGTGGATGAAGAAATTAGTTCGCATCGTAGCACTCATGAGCTTGCTAGTAGCCTGCTTAGGGTGTTTCGGGCTACCTCAAAAGGCTGTGGCTTCGCCACTGTCTTCTGGTTATGAGGCTGTGTTAAGTAATTTTAATGGCCAAACACCTGTTTTGATCGCTGAAGCTTCACTGCGAAATCTGGCTGATGACAAGCTTTCCACCGAGTTTGGCAAAAAAATCGATTTGAACAATACCCATGTGCGAGCTTTTCGGAAGTATCCAGGGATGTACCCCACTCTGGCTGGAAAAATCGTTCAGAATGCTCCCTATGAAAAGGTAGAGGATGTTTTGGATATTCCAGGGCTGACTGATCGCCAAAAAGAACTACTGCAAGCTAATTTTGACAAGTTTACAGTAACTGATCCGTCAGATGTTTTCGTTGAGGGTGGAGACCGCTTCAATCCTGGCGTTTACTAAACACAGCGCCAATCATTATCCTTTTTTGTTCAACCCACTCCATTCAGGAGTGGGTAATTTATTAAAATTTATTACATTTATTCAGGAACTGACCGAACTTGAATTCGCTTTCCTCCGATTCTAAGCTTGAGCTGAACATTCCTACTCACTTTGATGTTCTAGTCGTCGGTGCGGGTGCGGCTGGGCTTTATGCCGCGCTTTGCCTGCCATCTACGATGCATGTTGGCTTAATTACCAAAGACACCTTATCTACGGGTGCTAGTGACTGGGCACAAGGGGGTATTGCTGCCGCTATTGACCCCACAGACTCGCCAGTACTCCATATAGAAGATACCATGCGAGCCGGTGCGGGTCTTTGTGACCTGGAGGCTGTTGAATTTTTGGTAGAGCAAGCGCCAGAGTGCATTCAATCGTTGGTCGATTTAGGCGTTGCCTTCGATCGCAAGAACAATAACTTAGCGTTGACTTTGGAAGCCGCTCATTCCCGCCCCCGCGTGCTTCATGCCGCTGACACCACAGGTCGAGCCGTAGTCAGTACACTCACCGCTCAAGTGCTGACTCGAAGCAATATTACCGTTTTACAACAAGCGTTCGCTTTATCCTTATGGCTAAATCCCCAATCCGGACATTGTCAGGGAATCAGCCTAATTTACAACGGTCAGCTCAATTGGGTTCGGGCCGGGGCGGTGGTGCTGGCAACCGGCGGTGGCGGTCAGGTGTTTGCTCAGACAACCAATCCAGAAGTCAGTACAGGGGATGGAGTGGCGATCGCTTGGCGGGCTGGAGCCATTTTGCGAGACTTAGAATTTGTGCAATTTCACCCGACGGCCCTAACGAAAGCTGGTGCCCCCCACTTTCTGATCAGTGAAGCTGTACGCGGAGAAGGTGCTCACCTAGTGGATATCCAAGGACGGCGATTTGCCTTTGATTACCACCCCGATGGAGAACTTGCGCCCAGAGATGTCGTCAGTCGCGCCATTTTTAGCCACTTGCAACAATTTCCGGATCAAGGGCAGGAAGGAGGGAACAAAGATGGAGTAGGGCATGTCTATTTAGACTTACGACCGATTCCCACGGAGCAAATTCGCTATCGATTTCCTAACATTATCCAGGTCTGTCAACATTGGGGAATTGATGTCTTTCATGAACCCATTCCTGTGGCACCGGCGGCTCATTACTGGATGGGTGGAATCGCGACGGATTTGAGCAACCGTACCTCAATCCCCGGCTTATATGCCATTGGAGAAACTGCCAGTACGGGTGTCCACGGCGCAAATCGTCTCGCCAGTAATTCACTTCTGGAATGTATCGTTTTTGGTGCCCAATTGCGGCGAATCACGCCGAATGAATTACAACGGACAACGGATGAACTCCCCAGCCCTCAACCCCCATCCCCCATCCTCGATTTAGCTGTGACAGACTGGGAAACCCAAAAAAACAAGATAGCCGAACTCCGCCTCAATTTACAACTTTTAGTGTGGCAAAGTGCGGGGATTTGCCGCCAACAGGACGTTTTGGAGAATGCGATCGCGACATTAGAACGTTGGCGTTCCGAATTTGCGGCTCTTCCCTTGAGCCAGCCGTTGTTAAATTTACCTCCCCTTCAGGCTGTTAGGTTAGACTTACCGGATGCGGATCGGCAATTACGGAATTGGGGAGAAACTTACAACCTACTGGATGTGGCTTACTTAATTCTTAAAAGTGCTATCTTTCGCACAGAAAGCCGAGGCGGACATTATCGACTTGACTACTCAACCACTCATCCCAATTGGCAATTTCATACCTTAGTACAAAATAATCGATGGTGGAAATCCCCACCGATTGGGGAGAGATCATCGTGAATGGGTCATAGGTTAGGTCAAACCTAAAGGACAAAAATCACTATTGCCCATTCTTAACGAGTTCCGGAGCCTCGTGTACTATCTGGCCCTTGATTATCGGGCGGATTGAAAGAATCCGGTGAGGGCTTTGTGTGTGCAAGTCTTAATAGAACCTTGCGAGGAGCAGTAATCAATGAAGAATGGGAAGCGGCTTGATTAGATAGACTGAAGTCTCGATTAACACCGATGAGCATAGGATGAAATAGCTGCAAACCGATTATCAAAGTTGCCATACTAGTGAATCGGTGACAAAGGCTCATGGTTGAAATTAGCGGTTTTAAGAGTTCATACGTTCAGTATATTCAGCGAAATTAACCGTATAAGAGTGTTCATCAAAGCTTTACAGCCCTTTTACCGAAGGTTTATCCCTATCTCGAGCAACAATGACTTGAATCACTATCGGAATAATTTTAGTTGTGGAAAAATTACTGTAAATTCACTAGACTTTTTCAATTTCTTTTCCTAAATTCCTCTCTTTCTCAGTGAATTTACGGCAAGGTTTTCATCAAACTTGTTTGAAGTTGCCAGTCTCAGTAATGTTACGCTCCTGCTTGACTGGAAAGATCGCCTCCCAGTGACGACCTATTTTGAAAGTCATCGAAAAATTACGGACTTCATTAAATTTTTCATTTATAGAGGGATGGGGAGTCTTGGTCGATACATTTTTATAGAATCAAAATAAACGGATTTCTGTAATACTCTATTGATGAGTTTGTCATACAAGTATTCTGTCGTTGTAATTTCGTAATACAAAAAAGAGCAAGACTCCTCAAATTAAACTCGATCGCATCTAAGCGCGATGAACTGGAGTGTTCCTGAGAATTCAGCGGTCAAAAATAACAAATCATTTCGGTGATGAATGAGTTCGTGGGGTACACTCTTGCTAACCCGTATTGAGATACAAGCGAATCAATGTGAGCCGCTCAAATAAGGAGTCTCATCGCTGTAAAAATTATTTCATCAAGAATCAATGACAA
>DATNQL010000385.1:0-4914 GCA_036704025.1 Stenomitos sp. | reverse complement strand
AGGAGGAATATGTATTGAATAATACAGTTAATTAGACAAAAGTCTGAACTACTAGCCTGTTCCCCAGAGCGATCGCAAAAGTTTTCAGTCTACTGACAGTCAATTGGTTAAATTATCGAAAAGCCTTAATACTTCCCATCGTCACCTTCCCCAATTGAAAGATTAAAAAGAAAGTTTTTGGAATAGCTCCGATACAGCCAGGGTAAAGCCAGGAATAACTTCTTCTCCATCAAGCGCGTCAGTGGATTTGAGCAGGCGATCGGGTTGAGGCGAACGATAGACTAAAACGTAATGCTCATTGGGGTGAATCACCCACACCAGACGGGCAGTGTTCTCGAAATATTCCACAATTTTGTTATGCATTTCTTCAACAGTATTGCCGGGAGAAAGGATTTCTACGGCTAAATCCGGGGCACCTTCTAAAAAACCATCAGGCAGTTCTTCGATTCCTTGTAGCCGTTGTTTATCAACAAAGGAAATATCGGGAGAGCGTTTGTTACCGGATTTCATTTTGAAGGCAGTGCTGGAGTCCATAACAGCCCCAAGCTTTCTTGAAAAGACATGATTAAACAAAGCTGCACTCAAGATCACTGCAACATAACCGTGCTTTGCACCCGAATTTCCCATATCGATGAGTTCTCCGTTAACCAGTTCGTAGCGATGCCCATCTTTTGGCAGCGCCATGTATTCGGCATCTGTCCAGATTTTTTTCTCAGGAGATTGTTCAGACAGGGTGTCTGTGGGGTTTGCGGTTGAGACTGAGCTTAAAGTAGACATGATAGTTTTGCACTTAGGCGACAATATTTATAGATAGAGTTTCTTTTATAACCGCTAAAGCAGCAATGCTATTAATCCCCTAAAGCTACTCCCTCACGACGAGGATCGGCACCACCAATCAGCCCTTGATTGGTCAACACGATCGCGTGCGAACCACTGGTTTGTTCTACAATTTGCACCGTATGCCCCATGGCTTCTAAAGCCGGCTTGAGTTGCTCAATTTGCGTACCTTTCTCCAGTTCCGTTGGCCCATTCCGGTTGCCAAAATTAGGCAGTGATACGGCTTGCTGACTATCGAGTTTCCAGTCCAGCACCCCAACCAGTGTCTTGGCAACATAGTTGATAATTCGACTCCCGCCAGCAGAACCAACCACCATCACGAGTTTGCCATTGCGGTCAAATACCATGGTGGGAGCCATGGAACTTCTAGGGCGCTTCCCCGGTTCTACGCGATTCGCCACGGGTTTGCCCTCGACTGTCGGGGAAAAAGCAAAATCTGTGAGTTCGTTGTTGAGTAAGAAGCCTCGCACCATCAACCTCGAACCAAAGGCATCTTCAATACTGGTTGTCATGGATACCGCGTTACCGGAGCGATCGACAATGCTGAGGTGGCTGGTGGAGGGATACTCTCTCGAATCATCTTGTCCCCAATTTTGCGCCTTCTGTGACGATAGCTGACCGGGTTTGGCTTCACTCATCGCCCGCTTGGGATTAATGAGTTGGGCGCGACGCTGGAGGTATTCTGGGTCGATTAATTCGTCCGTTGGTACTGGCACGAAATCCGCATCAGCCATATACAGCCCCCGATCCGCATAAGCCAGTCGTCCGGCTTCCGAGAACAGGTGGATGGCTTCGACAGAGTTCGGCTTCACCCTAGCGAGATGAAACCGTTCGAGCATTCCCAGCATTTGCAGCACCGTTAGACCCCCGGAACTCGGAGCACCCATGCTGCAAATCTTATAAACTCGGTAAACTCCACAGACCGGCTGGCGTTCTTTGGCCTGATACCCAGCTAGGTCAGCGGTTGTTAAGTCGCCCGGTACAGTTGCATTTCTCACCGTAGCCACAATATCATCAGCAATTTTGCCTTTGTAAAAGGCATCCGCACCCCGTTGGGCAACTTGACGTAATACGTCGGCATAGGGCTTATTGATGAGTTGGGTACCGACGGGCTTGGGCTTACCATCCGGTTGGTAGAAGTAACTCCTCGCTGGCTCGAAGCGGGGTAGAAACGGTTCTTTGCTCAGCAGCGTGTGCAAGCGTGGAGAGAGGGGAAAGCCTTGTTCCGCGAGTCGGATAGCGGGTTGAAACAGTTGCGCCCAGGGTAACTTGCCATATTTCTGATGTGCCAGTTCTAGCATCCTGACTGTCCCCGGTACGCCTACCGATTTCCCTCCAACGACGGCCTCGTAGAATTGTAGCGGTTTGCCGTCCGTCGCTAAAAAGCGATCGGGTTTAGCCGCCGCAGGAGCTGTTTCCCGACCATCATAGGTATGAACTTGTTTGGTTTGACGGTCGTAGTAAACGAGGAATGCACCGCCGCCAATCCCGGAGGACTGTGGCTCCACTAAGCCTAATACTAATTGAACGGCGATCGCAGCATCAATAGCATTACCCCCACGGCGGAGTATGTCACGACCCACGGCTGAGGCTATCGGGTTAGCTGACACCGCCAAATACTTCTGTGTACGGACGGCTGCGCGCTCGATGCGATCGCTCGAAGGCTCTGGTGCAGAAGTGTTTTGGGTCAGCCCCATCCTTGTTAGCAGGATGACAGAACCGAGGCTGAGGGCTAGCAGACCAGAACGTAAGGCAAGTTTAGATGCAATGGTCAACACCAGTCTCCCGAGCTAACATTGCCCATATTATCTATTTTCTGGAGAAACCTGAAAAATAAAGGATGAAGCATAAAGTTTGAAGGGTGAAAGATCAACAGGATTAAAGGTCAGTCCTCTCTCACTTTTCCCAATTTTCGTCCTTTACACCTCATCCCTCACACTTTTGAGATTAAGTCTTTGGAGTCCCAGGAGGCGAGTCCACCAACTTCGAGGCTTGCTGAACGCGGGGAAGAATCAAATACCAAACGGGTTGACCCGCCTCGTTTCGCAGAACCACCGCATTGAGTTCCAACGTCAGTAACTCTCCGTTATTGGTATGACTGGTCACTTCACCACGATAGCTACCCTTTTTGATCAGTTGCTGAATCAGGCGAGTGTATCCATCTTCCTCTAGGTGGAAGTTAGCAATTCGACCCCGAAGTTCCTCATCCGAGTATCCCAACAGTGAGCGATGTGCTGGATTTTGTTCTACATAACGACCCTGCAAATCGAGAATGGCGATCGCTTCCTTCGATTGAGCTACGATCTCTCGATATAGACTCAGCTTTTCCTCGGCTTGCTTGCGTATCGTAATATCACGGACAAAGCTTTGAATCGCGAGTTGACCGCCATATTCAATCACTCGACTACTAACTTCAATGGGCATTTGTCTGCCATTCTTACAGTTGTGAACATGCTCGAATACGACATGACCCGTTTGCCACAACTGCCGCAACACAGCTTCCCGATGCTGCGGTTCCATGGGTGGACTATATTTTTCCGGCGGTAAAGCCAGAATTTGTTTGCGGGTATAGCCTAATCGACGGGCGGCATGTTCATTGACATCCAATAGGATATTGGTTGAAGAGTCGGTGATAAAGATCGAATCGTGCGCCCACTCAAATAGGTTGCGGTAATTCTTTTCAGATTCTCGCAGTAATTCTTCTGCCTGCTTGCGCTCTGTAATATCTCTAGCGGTATATACTACGGCCTCAATACTGCCGTCTGTGCTATGGATCGGGCTAAGAATGTACTCGTAGTCTCTAACTCCATTCACCGTGGGTAGGCTGATTTCCTCGGCGATGGATTGTCCCGTAGCTAAGGTAATTTGCAATTTGGGGTCAAACGCCTTCATTGCCTCGGTGGGTAAACCAACCTGCTGCCAAGTTTGACCATAAAGCTCTGTCCGCTCCAGTTGGAAGGACTGCATAAAGGCGCGATTGGCGTAAGTATATCGTCCCAAGCGGTCATACATGCAGATATGATCCACGGAGGCAGACAGAACCTGCTCTAGCATCCTCGCTCGCTGCTCAACTTTCGCAGACAATTGTTCCAGAGCTTCTTCATATTCATCTGGAATACTGCCGGGGGCTTCGAGATCGGGGCTTTTTCCCTCACCCGTCTCTGTTACATCGACTCCCACACCCCGCTCCTTGGAGTGAGGGGGATTCGATTGGCCTGAAGAGACTTCATCCAATAATGTTTGAGCAGACGATAAAGACGACTCAAACTCCTTCTGGCGACCTGAGTTATTGTATAGTGTCGTGCCTGGTCTTAACTCAACTGGCTGCGGCTTCAAGCTAACAACTTCTTGACCGATTACCCCTGGTTGTTGGTAAAGTCTTGCATTTGAAGTTGGCACAGTTTTGGGAGAGGGCACGCCAAACACTTGTTTAAGTGCATCAACAACTACGGCTGTTCTGGGTCTACCAGTTGCCTGAGCTTGAGAGGTAATCGCCTCCATAAGGTCGTCTGGTAACCTGAAGGTCACTACCTTAGTAGCCATTTTGTTTCCCTTTCAATCAAGTCCATTAGAACAAGTTATCAAAATTTTAAATTAGTTATATTAAAAATAATATTATTAATCCTTGTCTTTATATAAAGATTTTGTAAATTGAATGTCATTGTTTTTCAGTATATTGATTGACCGATGAAATGACATCATCCGTTTTCAGTGTTAAGTCTACCTAACTTGCACGTTGAACCCAACGATAGGCTCAAACAACGGCTTCTCAGGAGGGTTAACATAATATCATGACGTAACAAGTGTCATTTTAGTCTATTGAGCGGGTCAATGTACTCGTGCGCCCTGAGGTGAAACAAATGCAGAGTAAAAGGAGGCTAACGAAGCCCTAACGCGGCATCAATGAGCTGAAAAGAAGAGAAAATGTTTGACTTTCGTATGTAAATTTTCCGGATTCTGGACGGTTTTTACTCCTGTTTCAAATCAATTCCCTAAGAGTTAGTCCCTTGAACTTTGACGATTCGCTTCTTCTAAGATATCACACAAAGATTGGGTCTTCTAAAATCTTTGTCATTG
>DATNQL010000384.1:0-3027 GCA_036704025.1 Stenomitos sp. | reverse complement strand
GCAGGGGGCGAACCATGAACCCCACTCGAATTCTCGGCATCTCTGCTTACTACCACGATTCGGCGGCGGCGTTAGTCGAAGATGGTATCATCATTGCCGCAGCCCAAGAGGAGCGGTTTACTCGAATTAAAGGGGATGCGGCGTTTCCCCATCATGCGATCGCCTACTGCTTAGAAGCAGCCGGGATTAATGAACATCAGTTGGACTACGTGGTTTTTTATGAAAATCCAGTTGCCAAATTTGAGCGATTGCTCACCACCTATCATCTAACGGCTCCTTACAGTTGGCGCAGTTTCTTAAAATCCTTTCCTGACTGGCTCACCCGCAAACTTTGGTTAGAAAGTGAAATTGCCAAAGAAATGGGGATTAAAAAGCGTATCCATTTCTGCGACCATCACATTTCCCATGCCGCCAGCGCCTTTTTCCCTTCTCCCTTTGACCAAGCCGCTATTTTAACCTTGGATGGCGTTGGTGAATGGTCTACCGCTACCTTTGGCGTGGGACAAGGCGCACAGATTCAACTACTCAAGGAAATTCGCTTTCCCAACTCGTTTGGGCTGCTTTACTCCGCATTTACTTATTACACCGGATTCAAAATTAACAGTGGTGAGTATAAGTTGATGGGGTTGGCTCCCTATGGAGAACCCAAATACGTCGATTTAATTCGCGAGAAGCTGATTCACCTGAACCGGGATGGCTCCATTATTTTAAATCAGCGCTACTTCAATTACGTCGGCGGTTTAACCATGACTAGCGATCGCTTCCATCGCCTGTTTGGTAGTCCACCCCGTCAGCCAGAGTCTCTGATTACGCAAAAAGAGATGGATATTGCTGCCAGTATCCAGGTCGTTCTGAATGATGCAGTGCTAACAATGGCGCGTTATATCCAGCAACAAACCCAGCAGGAGAATCTGTGTCTGGCGGGAGGTGTGGCTCTCAATGTCGTGGCGATGGGGAAGCTATCGCAGTCAGGAATTTTTCGCCAACTGTGGATTCAACCTGCTGCGGGAGATGCGGGAGGGGCAATTGGTGCGGCTTTATGGATGTGGCATCATCGACTGGGCAATCCCAGAATACCTGCCCCGTCTGATGGAATGCAGGGTGCTTTTTTAGGGCCGGACATTCCACCCGCTTCTAAGTCAGATGATGCCACGCTGGAACGATTAGGAGCAGTTTGGGAAACGCATTCTGAGGAAACCTTACAAATGCTGATTGCTCGGAAATTAGCCGAAGGTAAGGTAATCGCTGTGGCAAGGGGACGGATGGAATTTGGGCCGCGTGCCTTGGGTGCCAGATCCATCTTGGGGGATGCGCGTTCTCCGACGATGCAGAGTCACATGAATCTGAAAATCAAGTTCCGCGAGGGGTTTCGTCCGTTTGCGCCAATGGTATTGGCTGAAGATGCGAATGAGTATTTTGAAATGAAACAGGAAAGTCCTTACATGGTGTTAGCCTACCCCGTTAAGGAAAGTAGACGGCTTTACGCTGAAACTCAAGGGCTATCTGGCATTGACTTATTGAAGGTGCCGCGTTCGGATATTCCGTCAGTGACTCATGTGGATTATTCAGCGCGTATACAAACGGTCGATCGCGATCGCAATCCTTTCATGCACGGCGTTCTAACCAACTTCAAATCTCTGACTGGCTGTTCTGTAATTATCAATACATCATTTAACGTTCGAGGAGAACCGATTGTCAATACAGCAGAAGATGCCTACCGTTGTTTCATGGCAACCGAGATTGATTGCTTAATCGTTGGCGATCGTTTCTTCGATCGCAATGCTCAAAATCAAAAACCGTTGTCTGACAAAGAGCGAACCCAATGGCTCAGGAGGTTTGAACTTGATTAAATCATCCTATCTTCAAAGACTGAAGCAGCGACAACAACTAGCTCACCTCAAGGAGCAAATCGTTTTTGGTTTGACATTGGGGTGGTTAATGACACTAATCGGGGGGTTTCACTATCTCTTTGTTATCAATAGCAATGAGACTTTCTGGAAAGTGCTTCTTTATGGAGGAATAAGTTTGATAGCACTAACCAGTATTATTCCCACTGCTATTTGTCTACTCCAAATCCCTTTAAAGGGGATAACTGAAAAGATGGGGAAAGGGCTGTTCCTATTAAGTCTCAGTTTTAGCTATTTTTTTCTCATATTACCCGTAGGTGTTTTATTAAGAAAGCAGCAGAAAAATACTTCATTCTATACTTGGCAAGACAAGTTTAAAACCAACGTTGAGGGTTGGAGCAAGTGGGAGCGAGAGAATATAAAGCCACTTCAGCCTGGAGCTAAAAAGCGCCCTCTCATGTTACAACTAGCTTGGGTAGTAGCCTATTTCATTCGGAACAGGCATTACTTATTTATTCCAGTGCTAGTTCTGCTGCTAGTTTTAGGGCTAATCATGTTCTTTGTAAAAGCTTCGGCTTTAGCTCCTTTTATATACACCTTGTTTTAATATTGTTTTAAGCTAGACAATACAACAAAGAAATAACCCGTGCCAGAGGTCAACAGCAATGGTTGCGATCGCCCAAAAAAACCTGACCTTCAAGGAATTTCTCAACTGGGATGACGGCTCCGGCAGGTCATTCGAGCTAGTCAATGGAGTTGCTATGCCCTTGAGCGAACCCACAGCGAAACATGAGGATGTCGTCGATGGGCTATGTCGTCTCTTGGTCGTCCACTGCCAATCCTTAAATCTCCCCTACGTTCCCCGTCAGAGCAAACAAGTCAGACTGAACCCTGTTGGCGAAAATGAATCGAGTCGTAAAGCTGACATTGTGGTGTTTGCCAGGGAAGAATGGGAAAGAATGCGCCAAAGTTCTGCCTCTGCTGCTGCCTACATCCCACCGCCTTTGGCGATCGAAGTTGTCAGTACTAATTGGCGGGATGATTACCGCATCAAATTGAATGAGTATGAAACTTTAGGAATCCTGGAGTATTGGATCGTCGATTACGCAGGATTGGGAGGGGTTCAGTATATTGGCTCTCCAAAGCAGCCCACTGTCACCGTCAACCGTTTAATCGATGG
>DATNQL010000383.1:0-2146 GCA_036704025.1 Stenomitos sp. | reverse complement strand
ATCGAGAAAATGTACCAGTGGTTCCCCGGTAACCTTGTCATCGGTCCTGGGGGACGAACCGACGATCCTGGCAGCAAGTTCGAGGTAAATGCGGGCAAGCTACTGCCACAGGAGGACTTTAACAATCTGAAGCTCATGTATGAGCAGATGGAGCTTTACATTGAAAAGGCAAAAACCCCACAGCCGAAGAAAAAGGGTAAGGGGCAGACGCAGCCAGTAGACAACACTGAACGGACGGCTGCGCTGAATCAAGTCATCCAGTGCCTCAAAAAGGCGATGCAGAAGACGGAACCTTACGCATACGACGAGAGTAAATGGGATCTTGGCGAAGGGGGACCGAAGATTGCGGAGCAGGCTGTCCACTTGCTCAATCCGGAAGCGGAGCAGGGTATCCACTTGCTCAATCCGGAAAACGACCCTGTTTTCACACCTCAGTCAAAGCAAAAGACCTCACCCTTTGGACCAATTGGCCCTCAGCACAAATAATAAGCTGATGTGCCAACAAGAAGGCGCATCACGGCTTAGGCTTGCTGCGGAGTTTAAGGTTGTCTTAAGATGCGATCGCCCATTTCCCGATGAACCGAAACGCGATCACAAATCTGCTTAGGTGCGGATTTTTACTCCACATCATCCGGTAAATCTTTAATCGACAGTCCAGCTTTCTCCAAAACCTCTTGCAATCGCTTCATCTGAGCGATCGTAAATTTGATGCGTTTGTGTATACCCCGTTCGTAGCGGCTAATCGACTCGCGGGTTATCCCCAGCGCTTGTCCAAATTCTTCCTGAGTCATTCCGAGACTCTCACGCACTTGCTTCAACGTCGGCACGTTGGGGTTGAAATTTTGCTTTTGATCGTCTACCATCTTAGCTAGCGATGAGACGAAACGTCTCATTAGTGAACAAAAAAAACGCTGGGAAAACAGCAATAGGAAGTCGGATTATTTCCCGTCTCCTTGTCATGTCTATGCATACTGTCTCACTGAACTTGGAGACAGTATAAGACGCATGAGCGCTGAAACAGCTTACCTTATCTCCATTCTTGAACAAAGGAGGTGATACCCAGACAAGAATTCCCTGCCTGTACTGTTTGATCAGTTTTCCGAGGGTTAGGCGATCGCATGGCCTTGCAATTGACAGGCGATCGCCTTTCCTACCTAATCAAAGTAGGACTTATTTTAGTATGAAACATTCCGAATGGATTCGCCTTAAAGCAGAAGGCGACAAAATTGTCATGGCTCTTAGAGCTGAGGGTTACCAGTGCCGTAAGCAGACTCGGCGTCTTTCATGGCATCTTGGCAAAGGCACGATTTCTTACCATTTGACTTGGCTACCCGCGCCAGTGAGTGAGTGGAGCTTGCTTCCTAATGATGCCACCTCAGAGCGCGGACAGCTATTATCTCAAATTCGCGCTATTGCTGACACGTACAGAGGAGGCGGTCGTCTCGCTGAATCGGGTAAGAAAGTAAAGTCATTCGTTGATTCTACCTCTAATTCGAGCGATCGCTTTTGGCTTCAACAGCATTATCCTTGGGTGATTGTCCGACTGCTACCCAACGCTCAGCGCTATGTGGTTGCACGCTTCTATCTTCGCAGTGAAGCAGAGAACCATCAACGACTCCTCAATCGCTTTATGCCGGCTGCCGAATTTGAGGTCGTTTTTGACGCTCCCTCAGCGGTAACGATAGATAGGCAAAGCGAAATTTCTATCTAATCTTACTCTGTTCACAGGATGTGGAAAACCTCTCCCTAACCCTCTCCTACGAGGAGAGGGAAGTGGATAAGGATAATTTTTTTAGCTGAGAGAGGCTTGGAAATTAGCACCCTTCCCTTGTAGGAAAACCGAGATGAGAGGGAGAAAAAATCTTACTCCCTCTCCGTTTCGGGGACCGGAGCTTTAGTGAGGAATGGGGAGGGGTTCTTGGTCTGTTTGCCAGAAGTCTAATAACCTATAGAACACGATAATATCCTGCCCCTACGCCGAAACATTATTTATCAGTTTGGTCGATGAACAATCTTTTCCAAAACTCGCCGTTTGGATTTAGGATCGAAACCAATCAATCGTACATATTCGCCATTGTGTTCAGCTAGGAGTTCTGCCAAGTCAATGATTATTTGCGAGGCTTCATCTCCCTGGAATGAGGCACCA
>DATNQL010000382.1:0-4506 GCA_036704025.1 Stenomitos sp. | reverse complement strand
TAATTGAGCTAATCCGCGACTGGGGTCAACGCCTGGGGTGTTGAGGGCAAATGTTCCCGATAACCCGAACGTGGAACTGACAGTAATGTCGTTTTTGGGAGTGCGTTGGGGTCGAAATTGGATGCCGAAGAGTCCTTGAGTCGTGACATTGACTCGTCCGCCGTTGCCGCGATCGGCGTTGGCGATGATGTCGCTGCCTTCAGGGCCGGTTGGGGGTGTGGCGACGATGAAGGTAGAGTCGATGGTGACGTTACCACCGTTGGCATTGCCAAGGGCGCTGGCGGAGATGAGGCTTTCATTGTCCATCCGCAGGAAGTCTAAACCGGAGAGGGTGATGTTGGCTCCGCCTTCAGCACCACTGGTGCCGGTTTCAGCCGAAATTGTGCCTTGGTTGAGAGTAAGGGAGTTAGCGGTGATGTTTAAGTTGCCTGCTTGTCCTTGGGGACTGCTGACATTGACTTGAGCACCATCAGTAACAGACATTTCGTTAGTGTTAACAAATAAGTCTCCAGCAATGCCACCAGCAGTGGCATCAACAAATAAACCACCTTTCCTATTCAGTTGTACTTGTTGGGAGGCATTAACAGTCACACTACCTCCTTTGCCTTCATCTAATGTACTAGCACTCACCCGTGCGCCATCAGTAACCAGCAACCGAGAAGTGGTAATTTTCACATTTCCTCCATCTCCTGTACCAGAGGTGGAGGCATCCAAGCTACTACGAAACTGACCATTGGCAGAAGTACCAATTAATTGCACAAGGTCAGAGGCGTTGACAATTACACTCCCTCCCTTGCCAGCACCGATAGTACTCGCGCTAACCTGTGCCCCATCTGTAACGAGTAACTGAGAAGTAGTAACCTCCACATTCCCTCCATCTCCTGCACCTTCAGTTTTGGCAGCCAAGATACTAGGCAACTGACCATTGGCAGAAATACCAATTAATTGCACAAGGTCAGCGTCATTGACAATCACGTTGCCTCCCTTGCCTTCAGCGAAGGTATTCGCGCTAACCTGAGCGCCATCGGTGATGAGTAACTGAGAAGTGGTAACCTCCACATTCCCTCCATCTCCTGTACCATAGGTGGAGGCATCCAAGCTACTAGGAATTAGACCATTGGCAGAGGTGCCCATCACTTGCACCAGTTCAGAGTCATGAACGATTAAATTCCCTCCCTTGCCTTCACCTAACGTACCCACACTCACGACTCCGCCATCCGTAACCCTTAACACCGGCGTAGTAATCTCCACATTTCCCCCATCTCCTCGGTTACTGGTTACGGCAATCAATGTACTGACACGCTGACCATCGGCAGAGGAACCCGTCACTTCCACAGATTCAGAGGCATCAACGGTTAATTTCCCTCCTTTGCCTTCACCTGACGTGCTAGCACTCACGACTCCGCCATCTGTGACCCTTAACACAGAAGAAGTAATCTCTACATTTCCCCCATTTCCTGTACTCGTGGGTGTTGTTTGTGCACCAAGACCCGCACCGATTACTTCCACAGATTCAAGGGCAGTAACGATTACATTCCCAGCCTTGCCTTCACCTCTAGTATTGACATTCACCAATGCATCATTAGTAACCCTGAGTACAGGCGTATTAATCTCTATATTCCCCCCATCTCCTGCACCAAACGTTTGAGCATCCAAGGTGCTGCGAAATTGACCATCGGCAGAGGAACCCGTCACTTCCACAAACTCAGAAGCATCAACGATTAAATTCCCTCCTTTGCCTTCACCAACGGTAGTCATATTAATTCCTGCGCCATCCGTCACCCTCAACACAGGAGTGGTAATCTCTATATTCCCTCCATTTCCTGCACCCGCCGTTTGAGCCGTCAAGCTACTCGGAGACGGAAACGAACCATTGGTATTGTTGATACCAATCACTTCCACGGAGTCAGAGGCATTAACGATTAAGCTACCTCCGTTGCTTTGACCTAGGGTGCTAATACTTATCTGTGCACCATCAGTAACTAGCAACCGTCTCGTTTGGATATTCATATTACCCCCGTCCCCGGAGGTCAAAGGCGTACTCAGGGCGAAACTATTGGTGAACGAGACAGTCTTGTCAGCTCGCAGGATGATATCACCTGAGTTGCCTACAGTAGCAAGAGAAGTAATAAAGCTATTATTAGTCACGGCAACAGTATCGTTTGCCCCCATCGTGATATCACCTGAGTTGCCTACAGTAGCAGAAGAAGCAATAAAGCTATTATTAGTCACGGCAACAGTATCGTTTGCCCCCATTGTGATATTACCTGAGTTGCCTACATTGGCAGACGACAAAAGACCACTACCCATCAATGAGACAGTCCCATTGGCCTGCACGGTGATATTACCCGCGTTGCCGACATTCAAAGCAAGGGAAGCAATAAAGCTATTATTAGTCAATGAGACAGTATCGTTGGCAAGCAACGTGATATTACCCGCATTGCCTACAGTAGAAAAGGAAGCAATAATGCTATCTTTCAGCACAATATTGCCTCTGGAGTCCAAAACCACTGAGCCGCTATTTCCCCCAAAACTACCGAGATTAATTCCATAACTAAACAGCCCTGAACCTGTTACAGTGATATCTCCACCAGGTAGTGTGGTATTCGGTTGGTACTGATTAGTAATGAAAACCAGACTGTTGGGAGAATTCATCAGGACATCACCGATAGTGATAGTTGCACTCGTTGGCGTATTTGTTGATGTCTGACCTAAAAATATGTCCCTAGGGAAATTAACTCCTGTAATTCCAGGAACACCAATAAATGCTGGAGCAACACCCGCTCGAATATCCAGAGTTGGCTGAAGACTCCCATCAATATTTATCTCCGTTCCATTCGATAACGGCACCGTTTCTCGAATATAGTCAACTCCCTCAGCGCCAGTTTCTGCACCAGTAATCACGACAGTGCCGATATTTACTGCACCTCCTGCCAAAATATGTAAGGAGGTTCCTGTGTAAAAATTCAAACTCACATCACCAACAGAGCGAATAATTGGGTCATAGGGACTATACAAATCTCCCAAACTCCCATCCAATTTTTCAATCCGAAAACTGCCCCCACTCCAATAATGAGCATCTCCTCCAACAGTGTTGGCACTACGCAGCACCATATTCCCACCGGAAAACAACCCACTAGCAGGATGATTTAGAGTAAAAATATCTACCGCTTGATTCCCCTCAACCAGCAACTTCCCGCCCGATGAAGCAATGAAAGGACTTGTGGAAGAGTCGCGCACCTTCACAGTATCAGTAGCTTGCACAGTCAAATCCCTTCCCGCAACAAGCTGTCCCTGTAAGTCCAGATTCCCAGCACTCAGCGTCAAATCTTGTCCTGCCGCTAAATTTCCCCGATTGGTAATGGTTGTCTGGGGTTGATTGGCTCCCCACTGCACTCCCGGAGTGACATTAACCGTCAACAACGGCGGTGCTTGCGGATTCGTTGCACTAAACTCACTCCCATCGGGAAACTGCAAACTACTTGCCGTACTTACAAAAAACGAACCCCCAATCTCTAACCGAGCATTTTGACCGAAAATAACCCCACTGGGATTGAGGAAAAACAAACTCGCCGTCCCATTGGTGCGAAGCAAGCCATCAATATTAGAAACCGAATTCCCCGTCACCCGACTGAAGATATTCTGAATCTGCAAAGCATTATTGAAAAACGCCTCACCTCCAGTCGGAATGGAAAACTCGCTGAAACTGTGGAATAGGTTAACCCCTCTCTGGGTTCCCTCATCAATCGTACAAACTAGGCATCCTGGCGCGACTCTAGAATTAATCGGGAGCGTATCATCCGGAACAATTTGCGCTTGCACAGAGCTAGCCGTTGCCAAACACCCGAAGAGAAGATAGCCGGCTCTCCAGAAACAGAAGACAGGACGTATCATGAGATGTCTCTCAATCCAGAGAGATAGATGCTACAGGATTATCTTAAGCCTAAGCAATAGTACTTACTTAAAAAATAAGTTTTATTCACAAAGATTATTGACAAATTATTATATTTGTGGATGCTAGGAGTTGCGATCGCTCCAGAGGCTCAACTAAAGAAGGGAGCCTGGAGAATCGCTATACTGAGATCTTGCATCAGTTGCAACAACCGCCAGTGGTTAAAACCACTGTCTCATAGCTCGCATTCGTCTAAAGACGGCTAGATAAGACTTTCAGTCCATTGAAATGGACTTGAACTATAAGCCAAGAAATTAATTTCTTGGCGGGTATGGAGGGTTACTGACAAAGGTGCAAGATGTCAGTATATTTAAGGCACGATTACACTAAAGGCTGCATCATCAATACCTTTACGGGGTTGATAAACACCTCGATAAACTTTAGAGAAAAGTATAAAAACGGGTTGGGAATCTGGCAAAAAATACAGTTTACCTAATGCGCCGATATAGGAAGGCTGAACTAATTTCTTGTCATTTCTTCTCACAGGGTAATTCCAATCTTTGAATTCTTTTTTAAGAGCCACGATAGGCTGGTTCAATTTAGACAAAGAAAAA